>NZ_JAKRNB010000021.1:0-44605 GCF_022347395.1 Corynebacterium sp. ACRPF | reverse complement strand
GCTTCTTTTCAATCGCATCAATCTTGGCCTTATCGGCCGGATCTCGTCTTGTCACAGTAGTCATTCTGGCTTATCTCCTTATGCGGGATCGGTTCCCACACACAAACCATCAGACACTCTCCCTTGCGGTGGGTGCATTGGTGGAACACCAAGCGGCTTCATGAAGCTTTGGACTACGCCACCCCACAGGAAGTAGAAATCGACTACTATCTCACGCAGCCCGTCAGTACGGGGTAGTAAAAGAAGCGGAACTAAACCCAGGACGCTTCATGCAGCTAAAGAAGATGAGCCAACAAGGACACCTCTTTGCCTACCTCGCCGAAGCTAAAGAAGGCCAACGGTTGGAACGCACGACCAACAAGCTAGAAGGCGGGGTGAACTCACAAATTAAGCAACTCCTGCACACCCACCGCGGACTGCGCGACGAACAACAGCGCATCGCCTGCGACTGGTGGCTGCATCTACATACGCAGCTGCCTGACGATCCTGTAGAGATCGCCAGGCAGCAAAACTGGGGCCAGGACGCACTCGCCAAAGCACAAACCCTAGCCAACCAGGAAAAACAAGCCACCAGCGGCCACGAAGACGGCCGACCAGCAACCTACGACAGTGCCATCGACACTGCCTACAACCACTCTATGGGAATACGCAAAGGTCATATACGCTAAACCCCACCAACACAAAATGTCGTTTAGCCCGACACGCCGCAAAACAACACATTCTGTCGTTTAGGCCGAAGGCGCTGGTGCGCCTAGGCATAGAAAAAGCTCGCCCTCTACATCGCGGTAGAGAGCGAGCTTTATTCGTTAAGATTAATCGACGGAGAATTCGCCCATCTTGTCCCAGATTAGGATGGTGTGCACGGGTGCATCTATGCAGATTACGTGCAGGAATTTGAAGTCTTGGCAGGCGCCATCCATGACTATGACGCGTAGATTTTCCGTAAACTTTTGACGCCTGCTAAGCAGCGGATGTTCCCAGAAATGTTTGAACAACAAACCATGCCGTTGTCTTCGCTTACGAAAGCGGTCCCGGGGCTTTGATGGATAAAGAGGTCTTCTTGCTTTTCCTAAAACATCGGGGGCAACCTCCAGATACGGTTGCCAACATTGGTTACTCGCACACCGGGGCGAATCTTCATCATAAAGTTATCGTCTTCGGGCGAGCGCGGGACATAAGCGAAACCGGGGCCGTTAACCACACCCGGTATCGGGGGATAATCAGGGTCAAAGTCAATCACCTGATTGTAGACGGTTAGACGCTTAACAAAGCTTCGTACCTTGCGTTTACTAGATGGAGAGTTAACGAAAGCTTTTTCACCTTCGAGGTTATAGGTGGCGGTCAACCGGAACACCTGATACAAGGTGTTCTCTTGGTATTCCGAAGTATCAAACTCCCACGGTAGGTGGTCGTTAATGATGGTCATGCTGGAAACGTATCCGCCCTGCTTAGCTAGGCGGTTAACGTACTGTCGCGTTACACCGTACTGCCTAGCAATATCAGACTGCCTCATACCTTGGTCAATGAAATAGAGTACGAGCTCTGGGGTTAACCTCATGTTGTTTAGTGGGGCTCACCTAAACCCCGCTATCCTTCCTGCTAAACGGGCAACCGGTTTACATCTTCAGTTTATCGTGCGAGCTACCCAACAAACAAAGCCAGCACACCAAAGCTCGGTAAAGCGAATAACACTCCAGCCCGTGCTGCTAGACCATAGTTTCTACCGACGACGATACAGTAGCGCATAACAACGGAGAATCCGACCCTGTTTCGTGCAAACATTCAAATCATCGGTAACCAAGGCTGCCAAACCTGGTAGTGGAGTCTAGAATCTGGCCGTCACAATTGGCGTCATGGGGCCAGTTCACATGAATTGCTCCCCACTAGTAGGTAACTGATTTCTCAGCCCAACTAATGGGGAGCAGTTCAATCGGGGGGCGAGGTTTTTGCGCTCACCTTGAGTTATAAGAAATTTATACTTGATACTCAGCCATCTTGTCCCAACCGGTGCGGCCTTCGATGTGAACGTTAACGATGTCCGGGGTTTCCACGAGGTACTTCGGGAATTCCTCGCAGGAGCGCTGGAAGTGCTCGCTCTGGACGTGCTCTACGTCCTTGCCGTCTGCGTAAGACTCCAGCAGCAGGAAGCGCTGGCGGTCTTCTGGATCGCGGAACCACTTGAAGTCGATGCAGCCCGGCTCCGCATTGCAGGCCTCGGTGTACCAATTGATTTCATCGAGGAAGGTCTCTGCGTATTCAGGCTTGACGTGGAACTGTACGTTGATCAAAATCATGCCCCGATTCTACCGGTACCGTGCAGCTTCGTCATCGTCGCAGATGGAGGCCACGAGTGCGGTGAAATCGGGGCTGGTGGAAAGCGGTTTAGTTGAGGAAGAACTCCGCAACGTAGATGTAGGTTCCGTCATAAGCAGTTGCTACGCCAAAGCCGTGTGGGGAACCAGCGTTGACTGGTACATCGCGATTGAACCAGTTCAGGCGGTCTTGTGCCTGTTGTTCGGTCAGGCGGTGAACAGAACCTTGGCCTTCGTCCTTGTGATTCAGGCCATGGGCTACCCCGCCCTTGTAGTCGAGCTTGCCGGCGGCACCCTGGTTGGCCCATTCCTGGGCGATGGCGGTCGCGCGGGCGTCCTTACGGTGCCCAGCCTTCTCGAGGTGGGCGGTGGTGGCGGCCCCCAACTCACCAGCGACCTTGGGCGCGTGGCCCGCCGGCTTGGCCAAGAATTCTGGCAGCGAGATATTGAACTTCTCGGCCAGCTCATAGGCCTGCGGTGGCAAGGTGACGCGGAAATCCTTCACAGCAGCGAAAGGATCAGAAGAAAGCTGCTGAGCCTGCGAAGAAGCCTGCTGAATCTGCGGCGGCAAGGCCGGCTGAGCAGAGGCCACGGTGGAAGTACCAGTAAGGACAAGAGCGGTGGACAGGGCGGCTACGGTTGCACGGTGAGAAAGCTTCATGCCCTCCACCGTGCCATAAGTGGCCGGCAGTTCGGAAGGAGTTTCCGGGCTGCGCAGGCAATTCGATACAACTTTGTTATGGTCCCTGTGTTCTTGAGCAAATACGGATGGTGGGACAATATCCTCACCGCGCATTTTTGGAGTACTGCGAAAGGTTGTTGACTGTTGCTGGACGTATTGACCGGGTTTGCGATTATTTTCGTAGTCATCGGCGTCGGGTTTGTGCTAGCCCACAGGGGTGTTATTGGCAAGGGCGAGGCGCGCTTGCAATTCAATCGCACGGCCTTCTGGGCGGCCACGCCGGCACTTATCTTCTCCAGCGTGGCTACATCCGATACCTCCGCGTTTGCGTCCCCAGTGGTGGCCGTGATCGCCGCTGCGTCCGTCGCCACCATGCTGTTGTATTGGCTGTGCAGCCGGCTACTCTTTCCACGCAGCGGCGCCGAAACCATGGCGGGTGCCGCGGCGGCGAGCTATTACAACTCGGTCAATATTGGCCTGCCCATTGCCACCTATGTCATTGGTGATGCCACCTACGTCATCCCGGCATTGGTTCTCCAGATGGCGGTGCTCTCCCCGTTTATCATTGCGGGGCTTAATGCGCAGGGGACGAGCCTGCGATCGATTTGGAGTTCCGTGGTCTCGGGGGTTACCGCGCCGGTGGTGTTGGCTGCGGTGGCCGGATTTATTGTCTCCGCGGCGCAGTGGCAAGTACCGGATGTGGTGATGAAGCCGCTGGAGATTTTGGGTGGCGCCTCTATTCCTATGATCCTGATGAGCTTTGGTGCCTCGTTAAAGGGCGACGGGCTATTGGAAGAAGACCGTCTGGCCACCATTACCGCGACGGTGTTGAAGTTGGTGGGCATGCCCGCTTTTGCGCTGGCCGTGGGCGCAGCGCTGGGCCTCGACGGCGCGGAGCTATACGCGGCGTTGATTTTGGCGGCGTTGCCCACGGCGCAGAATGTGTATAACTATACCGCCACCTATGAGGTAGGAGAAACCGTGGCCCGAGATACGGTCTTTCTCACTACCTTCCTGTCGCTGCCTGCGATGCTGGTCATCGCTGCCTTATTTGGCTAAACACCTAGTAGATGCCGACGTCGAGCGCGGCAAATTCGCGCTGCAGCTCATCGGGGTCAATGGCTCCCGCCACGTCCGGACCAGCGATGGCGGCAAAGCCGTCGAGCACAGATGCCCCGTAGTTATGACCGCGACCATCGGGTACGTCCTTTGCGCCGGGCAGATCGGCGGCTACTTGGAGGGACGAGATGATGGGCATCCACTGCATCACGCGCTCGGCAGAGTACGGGGTCCGCTCGCGCATCCAATCCGGCTCCTTAAAAGCCATCTGTGGCGACCACCAGGCCACCGGGTCCGAGGGGTGTTGGATATAAAGCATGCGGGTGCGCCCCCACTCCTCTTCTGGCACCGTGCCCCATTGGCGCACCTGCGCGTCATCGTTGGCAAAGCGCACGACGAGGCCGCCGGCGTATTCAGGGGAAATTTCAGAAGAGCCAGGGTCGCGGCGCTCCACAAACTGAGTGCGCAAGCGATTAAAGTGCGGCGGCCCAGTCAATAGGATGCCGTCGACGGAATTGGCGATATCGCGCACCCCGGAAAAGGCCGCTTCAATGCCCGTGGTGCCTAAGGATTCGCCGTACAGGTAGAGCTTCGGGCGCTTGTCCTCCGGCAGGCCGTTCCACCAGTCCACGATGGGGTTGATGAACTCCTGCCCGGCGCGTTCTACCTGACCACCGCCGGACAGGAAATGCAGGGCCGAGGGCATGGCGGAGTATTGGGCGGCCGCGATGGCGGTGTCGCCGCCGTAGAGCAGCTCGAAGGCCTGGGCGGAATAGGACGACACCCATCCCGTTCCGGTAGTCATAATGAGAAGCAGGGCCTTGCGGTCTTGGGCGTGGGTGCGCTCGAGTTCGTCGATAAGCAGCTGCGCTCGCTCCTCATTGGAGGCGCGATTGCCCAGGCCGGCATAGGCGCGAATGGGTTCTTTAGCGGGCTTTCCGGTAACCTCTTCCAATTCCGCGCGGTGCGCACCGGAGGAGAGGAAACGCGAGCCTTGCAGTCCCACCCCATTCCAGTCCACGCGGGAGTCTGGGGAGCCACTGCGCTCAGCAGACGTGGGACGCTGCGTTGCGGGATCGGGTTCGGCGTTTTGGGCGGTAAAGATCCTCTCGCCCACGCCCACAATGGCGCCGGGGATGAGGTTTTCCACGGTATACGTGCCCACCAAGGCCACGATGAGTACCGCACCCACAACGCGGTAGGCGGCGCGGAAGCGCTGGGGGAAGTGGCTGGAAAGCCAGCGCACGCAAAAGCGCAGCACGCGCAGGATGAAAAGGAAGGCGGTAAATACCGCAAGTGCCAACGGAACCACCAGCACATAGCTGGCAATGGTGGGCGCCGGTGCGGACAGGGCATCTGCGAGTTGGCGTTGCCACCGCACGGCAAAGACCGCAAAACCTATCATCCACACCACAAAAGCGGCGGTGGCGATGCGGGAGACGAGGCGGTAGCGCCGAGCTGGCCACGTGGTGGCATCGAGCCAGGCATGCCGGGGCGCCACATAGCGCACCACCAGCCGGTACCACACGAGCTTGAGGGCGATGCCCAGCGTATAGCCAAGCCCAGCGGCGATGCCGGAGACGAGCCCTTGGTAGAGCCAATCGCGCGGCAGAATGGATGGGGTAAGCCCCAGGGTAAAAAGCGCTGCGGCGCCGATAATGCCCCACAGGTCAAGGTGGCTGACAATATCGGCGATGCGGGCTTCTACCCTTCGAGCTTCTCCCCCAACTCCAGCCATTCCATCTCCAATTCCTCGTAGGCGCTGCGGTTTTCCTTTAGCTCTCCATCCAATTCGGTCAAGGCCTGGGTATCAACCTTTTCCGCAGCGGTGGCCATCTTCTCATTGATCTGCGCGGCCGCCTTTTCCAGCTTCTGCATCTTGCGCTCAAGGGCGTTCATCTTTTTGGTAATTTCGCGCTCTTGCTGAGACGAGAGCTTCTTTTCTGGCTTCGGTGCAGCGTTGTCTGCCTTCTTTTCTCCCAGGTTGAGCACACCGGAACTCTGCTGGGCCTCAAGTGCGGCGCGCTTGCGCAGGTACTCGTCGATGCCGCCGGGAAGGTTGGTGAGCTTGCCATCGCCAAAGAGCGCGTAGGTATTATCCGCGATGCGCTCAATGAGGTAGCGATCGTGCGAAATGACCACCAGGGTGCCTGGCCAGGAGTCTAGGAGGGACTCCAGCTCCTGCAGGGTATCGATATCGAGATCGTTGGTGGGCTCGTCCAGCAGCAACACATTGGGCTCGGCCATCAGTACGCGGGTGAGCTGCAAGCGGCGGCGCTCGCCGCCGGAAAGGTCGCCTACCGGGGTGCGCTGACGCTTGGCGGAAAATCCTAGGCGTTCGGCCAGCTGGGAAGCGGAAAGCTCCTTCTTGCCGAGCTGAACGTAAGTGGCGACGTCCTCGACGGAGTCGATAAGCCGGCGCTGCGGATCTAGGTCATCGAGCTCCTGGCGCAACCAGCCAAGGCGCACGGTTTGGCCTTCGATGCGCTTGCCGGCCGCCAGCTCGTACTCGCCGGCCAGGGTGCGCAGCAAAGTGGTCTTTCCGGAGCCATTAACACCCACCAAACCGATACGCTCGCCGGGGGCTAGGCGCCAAGTGAGGTGATCTACCAAGGTGCGACCGTCCGGGGACTGCACGGTGGCATCCTCTAGCTCGATGACCACCCGGCCTTGGCGCTGCTTGGAAAAAGCCATGAGCTCGACCTTATTGCGCGGCTCCGGGACGTCAGAGATCAGCGCCTCGGCGGCCTCGATGCGGTAGCGCGGCTTGGAGGTACGCGCCGGTGCGCCGCGGCGCAGCCAAGCCAGTTCCTTGCGGGCGAGGTTCTTGCGGCGCTGTTCCATGGCATCGGCCTGGCGGGCACGCTCGGCGCGGGCAAAGGTCCAATCGTTGTAGCCACCCTCGTAGGTATCGACCACGCCATCGTGTACCTCCCAGGTCCACGTGGCCACGGTATCGAGGAACCAGCGATCGTGAGTGACCACGACCACGGCCAGGTTGCGCTTGAGCAGGTGGTCTGCGAGCCACTGCACGCCTTCCACGTCGAGGTGGTTGGTTGGCTCATCGAGCACCACGAGGTCCAAATCTTGCACCAGCGCGGCGGCCAGGTTCACGCGGCGGCGCTCGCCACCGGAGAGCGAACCCACCGGAGTATCGAGCCCCAGATCTACGATGCCCAGCCCGCCTAAGACATCGCGCACTTTGGCATTGGAGGCCCACTCATAGGTCTCCAATTCCAGCGGCTCAATGATCACTTGGGCAATGGTGAGCTCATCGGGCAGGTCAAAGCGCTGCGTAACCACAGCCATGCGCAAATCAGAGGTATGGGATACGCGGCCGGCGTCGGGTGGCTCGATGCCGGTGAGCACCTCCAGCAGGGTGGTTTTGCCACCGCCATTAACGCCGACGATGCCGATGCGATCGCCGCTTTGCACACCTAGGGATACCCCGTCTAGGAGGGTTTTTAATCCATAAGTTTTGCTGACTTGCTCGAGGTTAATCAGGTTTGCCATAACGAGTGTCCATCTTAATACCTCCCTGCACATACCCCCGCATTTCTCCAAACTATTGCTATTGATTTTCACGTCCAATAGTGTGTCTATGTATGAAGTATTACACACTTTCCCTCTGCGCGGTGCTCTCTGCCGCGGCAGTAGCCATCGCCTCCTGCTCTGCTCCTACCGAGGAAGAAAAGGACTCTCTGCACTCCCACGAGCACGCGCACAGCGAGGAGGACCACGCCCACGAACACGACCATGAGCATGACCACGAGCACGGCCATGACCACGCCGGACACTCGCACGAAGGCTTCGAAGCCGAAGAGGGCGAGACCGAGGTAGCCCAGCTGCCCACCCGCATTGTCATTTCCCACGCGGACGGACTGCGCGCCTATGACGCCAAGACCGGCAAGGTAATCGGCGAGGACAAGATGAATGCCTTCCTGCGCTTGAGCGATGCCGGCGATAACCGCCATGTCATGGTCACCAAAGGCGATAGCTTCCTTACCTACGACACCGGGCGCATTACCAAGGGCCACGGCGATCACAACCACTACTACACCGCTGAGCCCTCGCTTGGCGACGCCCGCATCAAGGCCCCGCACGCCGGCCACGTGGTCCACCACGACGGCTTTACCGCACTGTTTTCCGATGGCGATGGCGTAGCGAAAATTTACAAGACCGAAGACATGGGCAAAGACGATGCCGAGCCGGTCAATACCGTAGACACCGGCGCCGCCCATCACGGCGTGGCCGTACCACTGAAGGATGGCTCGGTGGTTATCACTAAGGGAACCGAGGACGAGCGCCACACCATCCAGCATCTGGATAAGGAGGGCAAGGTCCTTACTGAAACCACCGAGTGCCCTGGCGTGCACGGCGAGGCCGCAGCTGGTAACGGCAATATCTTCTTCGGCTGCGAGGACGGCCCTGTAGTCTTTGATGGCACCAAGTTCCACAAGGTGGATGCCTCCGCCTATGCCGGAGCAGGCGGCTACCAGCGCTCCGGCAATGCTGCCGGTTCGGAGGAATCCGATGTCATTCTGGCCGATAATAAGACCGACAAGGACGCAGAGCTCGAGCGCCCCACCTCGGTGACCTTGGTAGATACCAAGGACTTTTCCGCGAAGAAGGTTGACCTCGATGCTTCCTATTGGTTCCGCTCCCTGGCCCGCGGCCCACTAGGCGAGGCGCTGGTGCTCACTACCGACGGCAAACTCAACATCATCGACCCAGATTCCGGCGAAATCACCTCCCAGATCGATGCCATCTCCCCGTGGAAGGAAAATAAGGAATGGCAGCAGCCGGGGCCCATCCTGCAGGCCGCCGATGGCTACGCCTTTATTACCGACGCTCAAAAGAAACAGCTCGTTGTCATTGACCTCCTCCAAGAAAAGGAAGTCAACCGCTTCGACCTCGACATCGAGCCCACCGAGATGACGGTGCTCTAGCTACAGCGCCACAGCACCACTAGCGGGTCCATGGGTAGCCACACCTTTGGTTCCGGAAATTTCCACCGTCACCTGGGAGACCACTTCCCTAGCCTCCTCTGCCCCGGCGCAGAGGAAGGCACAGGTCGGACCACTGCCGGAGACGATGCCCGCGAGGGCTCCGGCGGCCACACCCGCCTCCAGCGTCTTGCGGAGGTCCGGGCGCAGGGAAAGCGCTGCCGGCTGCAGGTCATTGTGCAAGTGCTGCGCCACGCGGTGCGGGTCGCCCGAGATAAGCGCCTGCGATACCGCCGCGGTATCCATGTGCGGCTCACCGCCGCGACCCTTTTCTCGCATCTCATCCAGCTTGTGAAAGACCTGCGGGGTAGATAGCCCTCGGTCCGAGGCGATGAGCGCCCAATGGTAGGTTCCGCGCGCCATCATCGGGGTAAGCTGCTCGCCGCGCCCCGTACCGAGCGCGGTGCCACCCAACAGGGTAAAGGGAACATCCGAGCCCAACGCCGCGCCCAACGCGTCCAGAATCGGCTCGCCCACCGAGTCGATGCCGTAGTAGCCGCCATAGCAGCGCTCAGCAAGGCGCAGCGCGGCGGCCGCATCAGCAGAGCCACCCGCCATGCCGCCGGCGGTAGGGATGGCTTTGTGGATTTCCAGCGCTACCTCCGGCAGCGCCTTCGGCCCATGGGTGGTGTAGAGGTACTGCATGATGCGGTTAACCGCGGTCCACGCCAAGTTTGTGTAGTCCTCTGGAACGCCCTGCGCATGAGGGCCCGTAACCTTTAAGCCTTGAATTCGCGGCTTATCTACCTCGGGATTACCCAAGTCCGTGAGCGTCACGGTGTCATGCAGCTCCAAAGACTGAAAGACGCTGGCGAGCTCATGGAACCCATCCTCGCGCGGTTCCTCCACGCCGAGGTGAATATTGACCTTGGAGTGAGCGCGCGCGGTATAGACGAATGGATCGCTATCTAGTGGTGCACTCATTTAGATCCCTGCCAATCGTACGAAGTCCTCCACGGCGAGTTTCTCGCCGCGCTGCTTCGGATCGATGTCCGCCGCTCGCAGGGCCTCCTCGGCCGCGGCACCCGAACCAAAGTGGCCGGACAATGCCGCGCGCAGGGTCTTGCGGCGTTGAGCAAAGGCGGCGTCGATAACCGGCCACACCTTAGCCCGCGATTCATCAGTAACCGGCCAGGGGGCGTCCGCAAAGACGTCGATGCGCACCAGCCCAGACTCAATATTGGGCGCGGGCCAAAAGACGTTCTTGCCAATCGTGCCAGCCTTGGAGACCTTGCCATAAAAGCCCGCCTTGACCGAGGGCACGCCATAAACCTTGCTGCCGGGCTGCGCGGCGAGACGATCCGCCACCTCGAGCTGGACCATCACCAGCACGCGGCGAATGGAGGGAAATGTCTCCAACAAATGCAGCAGAACCGGTACGGCGACGTTATACGGCAGGTTGGCCACGAGGGCGGTCGGCTCCGTGACGTCAGAAGCCGTCACGCGCAACGCGTCCTTTTCCACCACACGCAGGCGCTGCGCATACTCAGGGGCGCGCTCGGCCACGGTATCGGGCAGCTGCGCTGCCAGGCGGGAATCGATCTCCACCGCGGTAACGTCCCCCACTGCCTCTACGAGGCCAAGGGTCAGCGATCCCAATCCGGGGCCTACCTCGAGGACGCGATCTGTGGGATCCAACTCCGCCGCGGCGACGATGCGCCGGATGGTATTCGGGTCATGCAGAAAGTTCTGCCCCAGCTTCTTAGTGGGCACGATGTCGAGCTTCTCCGCGAGGGCGCGAATCTCTACGGGACCCAAAAGCGCGGCGCCGGTGGAATCAGTCATGCCTTCTAACTTAGTAGAAGAGACAAAAAGGCCGCACACCACAGTGGGTGTGCGGCCAAGAAGCGCTGCGGTTTAGCGCAGGCCCAGCTTGGAAGTACATGCCGGCCATGCGCCCCAACCCTGCGCTGCCTGCACCTTTTCTGCCACGGCAATCTGCTGCTCGCGGGAAGCCTGCCATGCCTCCGGTGCGTACTCGGTGCCACCGAACGCGGCCCAGGTGGATGGGGTGAACTGCAGACCACCGGAGAAGCCGTTGCCGGTATTAATAGCCCAGTTACCGGTGGCCTCGCACTGCGCGATGGAATCCCAGACGGAGCCATCGGCTACCGCTGGGGCAGCAGCACCGGAGTTGCCGCCCTCCTCCGGCTTTTCTTCCTCGGCCTTCTTGGTGCCGCGGGCAATGGTGGCAGCCTTAGGCTCGACGGTCACCTTTTCCTTGATGACGTCATTGGATTCCTTAGCGCCGTCCTTCATTACCAGCTTGTGGGTAATAACGCGCTTGCCCTTAACGCCTTCCTCGCGGACCTCTTCGGTACCCTCTTCCAGCTCCGGGTCATCGACAAAGTTGGGCTCAGCGTCAAACTCTTCTTCCGAGTCATAGGTAGTGGTGGACACCTGGTCCACCTTGATGGACATGCCCTCGGTAACCTTGGTGTCCTTGGACGGGAAGACGCGGTCATCGTCATCAACGTCGATATTGCGAGCCTTGAGGACGTCCTCAACGGTCTTAGCGGCAATCTTGGTGTAGGTTACCTTGCCGCCATCATTAATCTTGACGATCTTCGGGGACACAACCTCAAGGTCCATGCCCTCTTCCAGCTGGGCGTCCTCGTCCACGTCAGCATCACCGGACTTCACAGAAGCACCCTTGACTACGCCGTCGAGGTTACCCAGCAGGTCAGATACGGTCAGGTCGGTGGTGGACAGCTGCTGCTGCACACCATCGATGGTCACGGCTACTGGCTTGGCGGTGCGCACGGAAATCTCATCGCCGTCGCCCACGGATTCGGACGGGGCTGGTGAGACGATGTCCTCCTCGCTCACCTGCACGCCGGCTGCCTCCAGCGCGCCGTCGACATCCTTGGCAAAGGTAGCCAACTCCACCTTGTCACCGTTGATGTCCACGGTGACGTCCTTTTGTGCCGCAACGGCTACCACGCCGCCGACGGCCAGGGTGCCCAATACGCCACCCGTTGCCAGGCGCAGTGGCAGCGAGCGGGAGTTATTGAGGCGCTTGATCTGATGAGGTGACATGCTGAATAAATCTCCGGTTGTGCAGGTTTCAACAATTACAAGAGTTTAGGCCAGCAGAGTTGTCCACGCAGGCGTTTGCTCTACTGAGATCCGCTGCTGCCGCACCGAGGGTGGCGCTGCAGGACCCTAAAACCTAAACGAACGATTAATAACGATACGATAACAGCACCACAAAGTCGAGGACTAATCCACCACACGCCTCACTGGGCGCACAACCGCCACACCAAACACCCCCGCAACCCCTGACCAGCGGGTTTTATTTTTGTGAAAACCGTCACCTAGGCGTTAGCGCAGGCCGTAGACGCGATCAAAAGTGTCGTTTACCTCCGCTGCTAGCGCCTGCACCGTCTGGTGGCGCACGCGAGCGATGCATTCATATGTGTGCCCGATAAGAGCCGGTTCATTGCGCTGGCCCCGGTAGGGCTCTGGCGTCATATATGGCGCATCGGTTTCCACCAGAAGCTGACCAGCCGGTGCCTTCGCCGCCGCCTGCCGCAGCTCGGCGTTGCGCTTGAAGGTGACGTTGCCAGCAAAGGACAATACGTAGCCGCGCTCCAAGGCTTCCTCGGCCACCTTCAGCGGCGAGGAAAAGCAGTGCAGCATGACGGTGTCGGGTGAGGGGGCGTCGGCAAGAATGCGCATTAAGTCCGCATCCGCCTCGCGGTTGTGGATCATCAAAGTCTTGCCATGGCGTACCGCAAGGTCAATATGCCAGCGCAGGGATTCCTCCTGCTGGGCCATAGTCGCGGTGGTCTCCGGCTCGTGCTGCACCCAGTAGGCATCGAGGCCAGTCTCTCCCACCGCTACGCAGCGCGGATCCACCACCATCTCCTCCAGCGCCACCTTGGTTGGCGCATCCAACTCATTGGCGCACACCGGGTGAATGGCGCAGGCGGCATAGACATCCGGAAAGGAATGTGCAGTAGCCAGCGCCGCGGCCGATTCACGGCGGTCATCGCCCACCGTCACCATACGGCTAATACCGGCGGTGCGCGCGCGATTGACCAGCACCTCATCGGTGTCCTTGTGGGAAAACAGGTGCGTGTGCGCATCGATGAGGCCGCTTAGGCCTGGTGCCGGAACGGGAGTGGGACGTCGCTTCTTTTTAGCCATGTAGGCAATTGTAATATTGGCTGCCATGTTGATCAGACCCGCTGGCTTTGCGGATGTGCCCGCCATGACCGAGACCCTCAACTGGGCCATCGAGCACACCGACGTTATCTTCCGCACTACCCCGGCCAGCATCGCAGAGCGCGAGGACTACCTGTGCCACATCTGGGAAGAGGGCTGCCCGTGCCTCATCGCGGAGTCCGATTCTGGTGCCTACCTGGGGTGGGCTCTCTACCATCCTTACCGCGATCCGCAGGTGTGGACCGGCTGCTATGAGACCACCATCTATCTCTCCCCCGCCGCTCAGGGCCAGGGCGTGGGCACTGCGTTGCTTGGCGCCTTGGTAGATGCGGCCCGCGCCGATGATAAGGTCCATTCCTTGCTCGCCCTTATCGTTTCCACCAATGTTGCATCGCTAAAGTTGCATGAAAAGTTCGGGTTTGAAAACGTGGGTACTCTTAAAGAGGTTTGCTACAAGTTCGATCACTGGTTGAGCCTCACCCACCTACAACTTCTGGTGTAAAGGAATTTCTATGCATATCCGTCCTGCCGAGCTTGCCGACGCCCCCGCGCTCACCGCCATCTACAACGCCGGCTCCGCAGCGAAACCCGCCGCTAACCTGGTCACGTGGCAAGAAGATGTCTCTGACCGCGAAGAGTGGCTCAAGGAAATGTTTAAGGCCGGCTCCCCGGTCTTTGTAGCCGTGGACGATGATGAGGTCATTGGCTGGGCGGCCTACTTCCAGTTCGTAACCCCCGCCATCTATTACGGCACCGTGGAAGACTCCGTCTACATTGCCCCCTCCGCTCAGGGCAAGGGCGTGGGCTCCGAGCTTCTCGACGCCCTCATGGACGTCGCCGCCGACGACACCTACGTACAGACGATTATTACCTATATCGTCGATACCAACGAGGGTTCCATCGCCCTACACAAGAAGTTCGGCTTTACCGAGACCGGCCGCATGCCGAATATCCATACCAAGGATGGCGTCCGCCTCGGCTTGGTACACCTCCAGCGCGATTTCGAGCGCTAAACCACCCTTCCGGGCAAGGATTCGGGTATTTCGAACTCCTTCCTTCCACACCGGAATATAGAAACGGCCGCGTTACGCCCTCTTCTTTGTTGGAAAAGAGCAATAACGCGGCCGTTTTAGGTGCTATTACTTAGTAACAGGCGCCCACTCCGGGCCAGTCTCGCCCAGCTCCGGGTCGAGCTTAGAGATGAGCGGCTTCGGCTTGGCCAAGGCGGTGCCCGGCTCTACCTGGATGCGCTCCCACTTTGCCTGCTGCTGGGTGTAGTCACCCATGATGACCGGATACTCGTGGCCCTCTGGCGGCAAGCCAGCACCGACGAGCTCTACCGGGATATCGTCCTTGACGTCATGGACCTCTGGCTGGGCCGCCCACACGCCCTCGCGGCCCAAGGTTTCATGGACCTTCTGTGCGGTAAACGGCAGGTACGGCGTGAGCATGACATTGCAGTCAGAGACCACCTGAAGAGCAGTCCACAGCACGGTAGCTAGACGCTCGCGCTGGGTCTCATCCTTGGCCAACTTCCATGGCTCTTGGTCTGCAATATAAGCGTTGGCTTCGCCGACGACGTGCATGATGGCGGTAATCGCCTGCTTGAACTTGGACTGTTCCAGCAAAGAACCGGCGGTCTCGAAGGTCTCTTCCGCCAGCTGCAGGATTTCCTTATCCTTTTCTTCCAGCGCTGCCGGTGCTGGAACCTCACCGAAGTTCTTAAACGCCATAGAAACGGTGCGGTTGACCAGGTTGCCCCAGCCATTGGCCAGCTCATTATTGATACGGCGGACAAATTCATCCCAGGTAAAGTCCGTGTCGTTGTTTTCCGGACCGGCCACGGCGATGAAGTAGCGCAGGGCATCTGGGCCAAACTCCGCCAAGAAATCCTTGACATAGATGACAACGCCCTTGGACGAAGAGAACTTGGAGCCGGACATGGTCAAGTACTCAGAGGAGACAATTTCCGTTGGCAAATTCAGCTCGCCGTACTGGTGAAGCTCACCGCCCTTGTTGCCCTTGCCGGCATAGCCCAAAAGCTCGGCGGGCCAGATCTGGGAGTGGAAGGTGATGTTGTCCTTGCCTTGGAAGTAATAGTGGCGGGTCTCCGGGTTCTGCCAGAAGTCCTTCCAGGCTTCAGGCTGACCAGTGCGGTATGCCCACTCGATAGAGGAAGACAGGTAACCGATGACCGCATCGAACCACACGTAGAGCTTCTTGGCGTTATTGTCCTGCCAGCCCTCAACGGGGATCGGAATGCCCCAGTCAATATCGCGCGTCATGGTGCGCGGGCGCATATCCTCCAACAGGTTTAGGGAGAACTTCAGGACGTTCGGGCGCCAGTCCTCACGGGTGGACAGCCACTTGTGCAGCTCATCCTTGATGGAGGGCAGATCCAGTAGGAAGTGCTCGGTTTCAATGAATTTTGGGGTCTCGCCGTTGATCTTGGATACGGGGTTGATCAGGTCCACCGGGTCGAGCTGGTTGCCACACTCATCGCACTGGTCACCGCGGGCCCCATCCGCGCCGCAGATGGGGCAGGTGCCCTCAATATAGCGGTCCGGGAGGGTGCGTCCGGTAGACGGCGAAATTGCGCCCTGGGTGGTCTCTTTGAGCATGTAGCCATTGGCATACAGACCCTTGAAGAGTTCCTGTACCACGGAGTAGTGGTTACGCGTGGTGGTACGCGTAAAGAGATCGTAGGACAGGCCGAGGTTGGCTAGGTCAGTGACGATCTGGCGGTTGTAGCGGTCTGCGAGCTCGCGAACGGACACACCTTCCTTGTCCGCTTGAACCAATAGCGGAGTGCCGTGCTCGTCCGTACCGGAGACCATGAGTACGTTGCGGCCACGCATTCGCTGGAAACGTGCAAAGACGTCAGAAGGAACACCGAAGCCGGCCACATGGCCGATGTGGCGCGGGCCGTTGGCGTAGGGCCAGGCAACATTTACTACTACAGACTCAGTCATGGGTTCTACTGTATCGAAGCCGGCTCGTGCCCACACGATTAGGGCAGACATTTACTCCGCAGGTGAACCGCATTTTCAGAACAAAGCGCCCACCGCTTCCCCACTGCTGAGGAAACGAGGGGCGCTATGAAAGCAACCGCAAAGGGCGAGAAATTACTTGCGCTTCATCGGGTGCTTGAGGCGCTCGTTGCGGCGCTTCTTGAGTACCTGCGTGCGCTGGTACTCACGGTGCAAGCGGCGCTCGCGGGCCATCTTGCGCTGGAACTGCTGTGCCTCGCGGTACTCGAGGTAAATAACATCCTCGCTCAGAGCCTTGTAGATGGCGAACATCAGGCCAACGACAATGAATAGGAACGGCAGTGCAGCAACGATCGTGACGTTCTGCAGGTTAGACAGTGCGTCTTCATTAGTCAGAAGCAGGGTCAGGCCCACCAAGGCAGTCAGTGCGCCCCACGCCGCGGAGAGCCACGGCTTAGCGGTAGAAGCACCATTTTGGGACAGGGAACCCATCACCGTGGATGCGGAGTCCGCAGAGGTGACGAAGAAGGTAGCCAGAAGGACCGCTGCAACAATACCGGCAACGAAGCCGCCCGGCATGGACTGCAGGAGGTTGAACAGCTCTTCCTCAGCAGACTCGCCGGTAATGGATTCGCCGTTTTGCTCCATGTGGATAGCGGTGCCGCCGAAGATAGCGAACCACAGGGTGGATACGCCGGCTGGAATAAGCAGGACACCCAGGCAGAACTCGCGGACGGAACGGCCACGGGAGATGCGTGCCAAGAACATGCCCACGAATGGGGACCAAGAAACCCACCATGCCCAGTAGAAGATGGTGTAGCCAGACAGCCACTCACCGGCGGCGCCGTTTTCGGACTCGGCCGTGCGGCCGATCATCTCGGTGAAGTAGTTGAGGTAGTTACCGATGGAGCCAGGAATCTGGTTCAGGATGGTAACGGTCGGACCCAAGATGAACACGAAGATGGCCAGCACTGCGGCGAGGACCATATTCGCATTGGAAATGTACTGAATGCCCTTGCCCACGCCGGACATCGCAGACAGGAGGAATGCGAGGGTAAGGACCAGAACGATGCCAATAACCACGGAATTGGTGGGGTTATCGATGATTCCGGATGCCTTCAAGCCGGCCTGAATCTGCAGGGCGCCCAGGCCCAGGGAGCAGGCGGTACCGAAGACGGTGGCGAAGATGGACAGGACATCGATGAACTTGCCCACCGCACCGTTGGCGTTACGCTCGCCGATAAGCGGCACGAAGGCCTGGCTTAATAGCTGCTTGCGGCCAATGCGGAAGGTGGAGTACGCGATGGCCAAGCCAACGATGGCGTAGACCGCCCAGGGATGCAGCGTCCAGTGGAACATGGCATAGGCCATGGACGAACCCACGTTGCCAGTGCCCTGGCCTGGGGTGCCGTCACGGTAGTTAGCCAGCGGCTCGGAAGCGCCGTAGAACATCAGGCCAATGCCCATACCGGCGGCGAACATCATGGCAATCCACGATGGCGTGGAAAATTCCGGCTCCTCATTAATGTGGCCCAACTTGATGGAGCCGAACTTGGAGGCGGCAATAAAGACAACGAACACCACGAAGACGGTGCCGAAGAGGATATAGGCCCAACCGAAGTTGTCCACGACCCAGGTCAGGGCCGAAGAGGAGAAGTTGGCAAAGTTATCCGGGGCGGCCAGGCCCCACACAACGATCGCGGCAATCAGCACGCCGGCAATGCCGACGATGGACCAATCGATTGGCATATTGTCACGATCGGCCGCGATTTCCACCTCAGGATCGTCATAGCGCTCCGGGTGGAAACCATCGGAGTGAATCATATCCTGAAGCTGGCCGGTGGCAGATTGTGCGTCCAGCTGTTCGTCTACAGTCTGATAATTCTCAATAGGCTGCCCGCTCGAAGAAGCAGAAGCCGGCTGCGCCTGTGCGCCGACCGGTTCCTTTCCTTCTTCTGGCACGCCTGTGCCCATATTTTCCGAGTTTGTCATGAGCTATACAGTGGTGCGGAACTACTCAATTATCAAACGAAGCACAGAGAAACCTCGCTGCTCAACGCCGTTTCCCAGGGATTTTCCACGATAATTTGAAAGGTTTTTACGCTTCATTTCCCCATGTAAATACCGCTTTAAGCCGCCCACACGCCCGAACACTATAACAATTCAATTACAAAGACCCCGTTAGTGAAACCGTCTAGGAACGATGCGGGGTATGACGTAATCGAAACCATCGGTGAGGCTAGGCCTTGCGTGCATCCAAGGCGGCGTCGTAAAGCTCGCGGTTGGAAACCTCAGTACCTTTGGCTACCTGCTTGCACGCGTCCTTCAGCCGCATCCCCGCCTCCGCTAGCTCGAGCGCCTTGGGCACCAAGTCTGCGGCGGTAGCGGCAGCGGCTGTACCGCCCTCGATCACCACGGTGATCTCTCCCCGAGCACCGTCTACTGCCCACTCGGCAAGCTCACCCAAATTGCCGCGGCGGATTTCCTCATAGGTCTTGGTCAGCTCCCGGCACACCGCGGCCGGGCGGTCGGCGCCGAGAATGTCCGCTGCCTCGGCCAGGGTTTCGGCCACGCGGTGAGGAGATTCGAAGAAGACGATGGCTCGCTTTTCGTTGCGCAGTGACTCCAGCCACGCCTTGCGGGGACCGGGCTTGCGAGGAGGAAAGGCGTCGAAAAGGAAGTGCCCCACGCCCAGGCCCGAAAGCGCCAGGGCCGTCGGCACTGCGGAGGGGCCGGGAAAACAGGTCACGGGAATATCGCGCTCGGCCGCCGCGGCCACCAAGGACAGGCCCGGATCAGAAATAATCGGCATGCCGGAATCGGTAACGACGAGGACGGTGCCCGACGCGGCGGCATCGATAAGCTGCTGGGCCCGGTCCTTTTCATTGTGATCAAAATTGGACACCACCCGTCCAGAAATCTCGATCCCCAAGGCCTGGGCCAGATTGCGCACGCGCCGCGTATCTTCGGCCGCGATGACGTCCGCATACTGCAAGGCATGCATTAAACGCGCGGAGGCATCTCCTACGTTTCCCAGCGGAGTGGCGGCGAGGATTACCCCGCGCGGTAGTGGATCCAGACCTAAAACAGACATGCCTCTAGCATTCCATACTCTCTAATGCGCGGTTGCGCTACGTTGTCGCCTAGACTCAACCAAGTGACTATTGCTACCGCTGCCCCATCGCGCACCACGCACGACACCGTGGCTCCGCCAGCACCCCGCGCCTATCAGTGGGGCAAGGCTGACTGGATAAGCACTAGCGTCGTCGGCGTCCTTGCACTCATTACCCGCTTTGTCGGCCTTACCGCGCCCGTTTCCAAGGGCACGCCCGTCTTTGATGAAAAGCACTACGTTCCCCAAGCCTGGGACATGGTGCGAAGCTGGGATAACCTTTTTATCGGCGGTATTGAAACCAACCCCGGCTATGGGCTGGTGGTACACCCACCGCTGGGCAAGCAGATCGTGGCACTTGCCGAATGGGTCTTTGGTTATTCCCCTCTGGGCTGGCGTTTTATGACGGCGCTTTTCGGAGCAGCCACCGTGCTCTTGACGATGTCCCTGGCCCGCCGGGTCTCTTCATCCTGGCAGGTAGCAACCCTAGCTGGCCTCATCGCCGTATTTGATGGCGTGCTCTTGGTCTCCTCCAAGTTCGGCATGCTGGATATCTTCCAAGTCTTCTTCGTGGTAGCCGCCGCCTGGGCGCTCGCCCGCGATCATAATCAGATGCGCGAGCGCCTCCACAACGCGTTTGTGAAGGACCGGATGGGCTCTTCCGCCTTCGGACCGCGCTTTGGATTCCGCTGGTGGCGCCTCCTTGCAGGTGTCTGCCTGGGACTTTCCCTGGGCGTCAAGTGGTCCGGCCTGTACTTCATCATGTTCTTTGGCCTGATGTCCGTCTTTAGCGACCTTGCCTTGCGCAAGCGCTATGGGGTACGCCGCTATATCCTCGGCACCCTGGTGCGCGATACCCCTGCTGCCCTGGCCTCCCTTGTGCTCGTGCCGGTACTGCTCTACGCCTGGACCTGGCGGGCTTGGTTTGCCTCCGAAACCGCCGTGTACCGCCATGCCAAGGTGGATGGCACCATCGAGGATGGATCGTGGCTGCTGAACCTGCCCGATTCCTTAGCCGGCTGGTTCTACTACCACTCCTCTGTCTTGGAATTCCATGCCAGCCTGACCTCTTCCGGCGGCCATCATCACCCGTGGGATTCCAAGCCCTGGGCCTGGCTCGTTGCCGCCCGCCCGATCCTGTACTACTCCTCCACCGACCTGCAGTGCGGCGATGGCAGTAGCGAATGCCGCAAGATGCTCTACCTCTTTGGCACCCCGGCCATCTGGTGGCTAGTCATCCCGGCCGTGCTGTGGGGACTGTGGTCGCTCGTTATTCGCCGCAACCGCGCCTTCCTTATCCCCTTGGTGGGCTTTGCGGCAGGCTTCTTGCCCTGGCTCGCGGCCTTTGACCGCCAGATGTACTTCTTCTACGCCACGGCCTTCATTCCTTTTGTCATCGTGCTTATTGCGTTAGCTTTAGGCCAGCTCATCGGGCATGGCAGGCCTGTGCGGTGGGGATGGCTGAAGAGCTTGGCCGGCGGCCCCGTACGTTGGGGCACCATCGCCGCCGTGTTCTACTTAGCCCTGGTAGTGGCGATGTTCTTCTACTTCTCCCCCATTTTGTACGGCTACAAGATTCCAGATTCCTGGTACCACTCCATGATGTGGCTGCCGAGCTGGACCTAACCGCGACTGAACGAAGCTTATTGTGGCTGCGCGTTGAGGGACTTCCACCACGCGCGCACCAGGTAGCCCTTTTCCGCCGCCCAGGCCCACGCCAGGCTAAGAGTTGCCAGTGCGGTGGCGATAAGGAAATACACCTGCTCAATGGTTACGGTACCCAGCGCTATATCGCGCATGCCAAAGCCGAAGAGGAAGGCAAACATCGTGGCCGATACCGGAAGTAGTCCGGTGACTGCCGCGGGGCGCCAGGCGCTGAAGAATAGGCCACAGGCCATGCCAAAGCGCACTGCCGCGCCCTCCATCAGCAGGTTGGCTCGCTCCGGATCCGCAGTGGGATCCAAAATCTTTCCTTCCTCGCCCAACGGTACGAGCCCGGAGGCGTGCACGATGAGCACCACTGCCCAGATTGCAAAGATTGCACCCATAAGAACCATGGCGGCACGCGCGACCGTGAGGTTGGCTTGGCGCGCGCTCGCGGTACGCCGCCATTCCGGCTCCACGCCGGCCAAGATGACATCAGAAAGATCCGTAGGCGGCGCCATTCCGGAATCCGCAGGCTCCACAAAGCTCAGTGAACGCGATAGCGCGGCCGCCTTGTCGCGAAAAGCGCGGCATTCGGCGCAGCTTTCCAGATGAGTATCAATGACGTCCTGGGACAGATCGGAGTGCTCTCCATCCATGTGCGCGGAGATAGCCGCTTGGACCTGACTATGCGTCAACATTGCTGAGCACCCCGTCCATGCTGGCTCTGCCGGAGCCAAAAATTACGATCATCAGCAGGGACAACAGCAATACCAGTGGGTATTCGATTCCCCCATCGGCAGCAAATAACCCGTGCCCCAAATGCACGAAATACAGGGCACACCCCATGAGCAATGCGAGTGCCCCGGCGACAAAGGTGGTGAGCAGACCAACGACGAGGAATGCACCGCCGGCCATCTCTCCTATGGCGGCGATATAGCCGGAAAGCTGTGGCTGCGGCACCCCCAGGGCGGAAAATTGCCCCACGGTTTCATCCATGCCGGTCATAAACATCTTGTCCACGCCGTGTGCGATAAAGATTATTCCGAGGACCGCTCGAAAGATAAGCAGTGCAGCATCGCGTACGGCAGGTCTATTCATGCTGAACAGATTACCCTGAACCCCTCACCCGATGCGAAGGCAATGGACTACACCCATACTCCTGGGAAATTCGCCCTTTGGCGGGGGAAGGAAAAGAACACAGCGGCGCGGGCTGTTTCAATGGGAACCACGCACAAAAGATAAAAGGAGAACACACCATGAGCGAACCAACCACGCAGTCCGAAGAGCGCACCACCTTGGTCTATGACGATGATGGCCTGGGCCGCCCGCCTTGGGCGATGTCCTCGCCGATCTTAAAGGAGTATTACGACACCGAATGGGGCCTGCCCATTTTCGATGAAGCTGGACTTTACGAGCGTTTGAGTCTCGAGTCTTTCCAGTCCGGCCTGTCCTGGGCAGTGGTGCTCAAGAAGCGCGAAGCCTTCCGTGCGGCCTTTTGCAACTTCGATCCGGACAAGGTCGCCCAATTCGGCGAGGCAGATGTGGAGCGTTTGCTTGGCGACGCCTCTATTATCCGCAACGAAACCAAAATCCGCGCCGCAATTAATAACGCAAAGGCGACCATCGCTTTGCGCGAGGAAGGCGGGCTGGCGGAGTTCATTTGGGCCTACCAGCCTCCGGAGAACCTCTACCCCACCGTGATGGAAGATATTCCGAAAAAGAGCTACGAGTCCAAGCTCATGTCCCGCGAACTCAAGAAGAAGGGCTTTCGCTTCGTTGGACCGGTTACCTGTTTCGCCCTCATGGAGGCCATCGGCATGATTGACACGCACCTTATCGGCTCCCATCGCCGCGGTACCTCCGGGGTGTGGTTGGAGAGCGGCGTGCCGAATTATGGCCTAGCGCAGGAATACAACGCGCTCGCGAACTCGCAGACAGCGAGCGCTGACGAGCTTCACGGCGCTGCTAGCTAGTCCGCCTTACGCGCTTATCCAGCGCGGCGGGCCGCTAGGTCATCGCGGCGGCCGTAGCCAACGGGCCCGGCGTGCGGGCCGTCAAAGTCGCCGTCCTCACCATCGCTATAGCTCAGCGGAAGGTGCACGAAGTCCGGGCTCTCGTCGTCGATTTCCACAACCACGGCACCTGGGCGGCGCAGGTTGCGCGGAATCTTTAGCTCTTCATCCTCGGCGTTGCGCACGCCCAAACGGGCGCGGCGCAGGTGGCGCACGCGGCGGCGCATCAGTGCCTGTTCCTGGCGGACCTGAGAGCGAAGGGCGATCAAGTAGGCCACGGTGAGCACGCCGGCGACGGCAGCCAACCACCAAGTCCAGCCACCGACCACGATTCCGAGGGCTACCGTGAGCACCACGGCCACGGCCAGCCCCAGCAGGGTGCGCTGACGGCGCTGGTAGCGCGTTGCAGACTTTTCCTTTTCCGCTACCGGGTCCCAACCACCGCGGCCCAAACGACGCTGGGCGAATTCGACCTCGTCCTCGGACAGGTCGGTATCCATGCCGGTTTCGTCTGCTTCCGTGGCCGCTGCTTGGTTCTCGGAGCCTTCGGCCTCGTCTGCCTCGTCCGCGCCGGCAGGATCTACGGAGTCATGCTCACTGACCTCGGCCTTGTCTACGGCCCCCGGATACATGAGGTCTACCGGCGAGGTATAGGTTTCGTCGTAGGCATAAGCATCGCTCGCCAAGCTAGAGACAGCTGGGGCGCTAAAGACCTCAGCCTCAGCGGCGGCAACATCGGAGGCTTTGTCCTCAGCGGACTCGTCCGCGGCGTCGTCCTCGTCCTCCAGCAGCACGTCATCGACATCGTCCGCCTCCGCGGTGCTGGCGGTGCTGGCTTCCTTGTCCACATCAGCCTGCTGGGAAGCAGGAACCGCAGCTGCCTGGGGCTCGACTGCAGACTCGTCTTCTTCTGCAACCGCTTCTTCCACCAATTCACCGTCGATGGTTTCGGCCTGTCCCTTGGATTCTTCACCGGCGGTGGAGGCAGACGCGGCAGTAAAAGCACGGCTACCGCTACCGAAAGGTTGGGCCTTGGCACGACGTGCGGCACCAGCAATAGTTACGGAGCGCGACGAAGACTTGGTGGCCTCGGCATCGGCATCGGATTCACTGTCGGCAGCGTCTGCAGCCTCGACGACCTCGTAGTCCGCCTCGTCCTCATCGTCACGGCGGTGGACGTCGTCGGCGCGCAGGCGCGGACGACGCCGGCCGGCGACCTTGCCGGAATCTCCTTCAAAGAGGACACGGGTATCTTCAAAGGCCTCACCGGTATGGCTCATTGGGCGATTATTCCTACCCAATAGCCACGGTGCGAGCACGAAGAGCCACACCACGATGATCGCGATAATCGGCACAGCTGTCGACACGAAAAGGACCTTCCCCTTGAATACAGATGATTACTCCACCTTAAACGGTGAAACCGCACCGTAGCACCCCAAATTCGCACAAATTACAATGTTGTGACTTATGTGAAAATTGAGGTCGGATTCCCAGCGATTGGGACGCTATTTCACGCCAACCGTCCAGCTTGGCGGAGGCGCTCCACCGCCGTAGAGGCAAAGTCTTCTTTCACCAACGCCACGAAGTGGTGGTCCTGCCACGCGCCGTCGATATGCAGATTGCGCCGCAAATACCCCTCATGTCGGAATCCGTTGGCGGCCAAGACGCGACCCGAGGCCGGATTGTGCTCCAGATAGGTGGCGGTCACGCGGTGTAAACCCACTCGCCCAAAGGCATGGTCCACGCCCAAAGCAGTGGCGGCCGTAGCCACCCCGACGCCGTGAACCGCAGAATAGACCCAGTAGCCAATCCAGCAATCGCGAATGCTGCCATGCTGAATGTTTCCCAGGGTTACCTGCCCTGCGAATTTCCCCTCCACCTCAATGACAAGCGGGACTACCAGCGCCTCGCGGGCGGCCGTGCGCAGGTACATCAGGTGATTCCACCAGGCCTGCTGGCTATGCGCTGCCGCCCACGGTGCGGCTTGGGTCGGCTCAACCGGGCGGAGGAAGCTTTCATCGTCGATGCGCTGACGCCGCCACTCATGGCCGTCGGAACGCAGCAGGGGGCGCAAGCGCATCCGCGCCCCCGAGGGAAAGACAGAAGAGGAGGGAAGCTGGACAATAGGAGTAGATTCCGGCCACCCCGGGTGCATGTCATCGGTGGGGCCGGTAGCAGGATGGCGGAACCTATCCGCCGCGTTGCCGAAAGGATCGAGCATTAGCTGCGCTGGGTCAAAAACAACACATCAACCACATCGCCTGGGCGGATTTCCGTGACCTCTTCCGGCACGCGAATCATGGCGTTGGCTTCGGAGAGGCCGGCCAAGAGGTGGGCTGGGGCACCCGCGGCACCGCCGAGGCCTTCCACCAAGTAATCCGCGGTTTCGGCATCGCGCATCAGGCGAGCACGGATGAAGCCGCGCCGGCCGGGGCGGGAATCGATGTGGTTCAACGCGCGCGCACGCACCACGCGGCGGTGCGCATTGCGCTTGCCCAGCGCCAAGCGGATGAGCGGGCGGATATATACCTCAAAGACCACAAGCGCAGACACCGGATTGGACGGCAGCAAGAAAGTAGGAATGCGCTCCTCGCCCATCAGCCCAAAACCTTGGACGGAGCCGGGGTGCATGGCCACGCGCGAGGTATCAATATCACCAAGGTCGTCGAGGATCTCGCGAATGGCCTCGGCGCCAGCGCCGCCCACTGCGCCAGAGATAACCAGCACCTCGCTGCGGGCAATGTGTTTTTCCAACGCTTCGCGGATGCGGCGCGGCTCGCCCTCGGCAATGCCTACGCGGTGCACCTCCGCCCCGGCTTCACGGGCCGCGGCAGCCAAGGAATAAGAGTTCACGTCAAAAACCTGGCCCAGCGCCGGTTCTTGATCCAAGTCCACCAACTCGCGGCCAAAGGAGATGATGGTAATCCGCGGGCGCGGATACACCAGCACCTTAGAGCGGCCCACCGCGGCTAGAAGGCCAATCTGAGCTGGACCCAAGACGGTGCCGGAAGATACGGCGACATCGCCAGGCTGGATATCGTCGCCCACCCGGCGCACAAAGTCACCAGAGCGCACCGGGCGGTGGGCGGTAACGCGCTTGCGGCCGCGATCGGTCCACTCGAGGGGAAGGACGGCGTCGGCAAGCGTGGGCAAAGGCGCACCCGTATATACGCGCACCGCTTGCTTAGGTTGTAGGCGCAGCGGCTGCTTGGAGCCGGCCGGAACCTCACCCACCACGGGCAGGGAACGCTCTACCTCCGGCTGCGGGGAATCCGCATCCTCTTCGCCCTCTGCGGACTGTTCTTCCTGGTCCTTGTGGCGGCGCACCCGCAGGCCCCGCTCGCCGCCAATATCCACGGCGCGCACCGCGTAGCCATCGATGGCCGCCTGCGGAAAGCCCGGCAGGGGCTGATTGGCCTGTACCTGCTCGGCGCACATCAAACCCAGCGCGTTGGAAATACCGATGCGCACCGGCTCCGGCGTCGTCGCCGCATCCGTTACCAGCGCCAACTGGTCATCAACTGAACGCATAAGGTCTATGCCCGCCCTTTCTTCGCTTCCACGTCCTTGGCCCCTGGGAAAATCCCCCTAGGCTAGGCCGTGCTCGTCCTCATACTCGGCCATGATTTTCTTAATCGCTTTATACAGCGTGGGACCATACTTTTCATCGCGCAGGCCAAAGTCCACGTTGGCGGGGATATAGCCGCCAGGATTGCCCAAATCATGGCGCTTTCCTTGGTGGACTACCACGTGGACGGGCTCGCCTTCCTCAATGAGGAGCTCGATGGCGTCAGTAAGCTGCAGTTCGCCGCCCTTGCCCGGCTTAATGCGGCGCAGGGCATCAAAGATCTTGCGGTCCAAAAGGTAGCGGCCGGTGGCCACGAGGTTAGAAGGCGCATCCTCTACTGCCGGCTTTTCCACCATGCCCACGACCTTCTTCACACCAGGGGTGTCGGTATCTTCCACGTCAAAGACGCCGTAGTTGTAGGTCTGCTCGCGTGGGACTTCGAAGGCGCACAGCACGCTGCCGCCCAATGCCGCGCGCACACGCGCCATATCCGCCATGACGGTGGCGGGCAGCACAATGTCATCGGGAAGCATGACGGCGAAGGAATCCTCGTCTTCCCCAAGCACCTCTTCGGCAAGGCCCACCGCGTGGCCCAAGCCCAGCGGCTTTTCCTGCTCTACCGCGACGGGGTGAATGATCTGGTTGGCGCGCTTGACCTTGGCCACCTGCTCGTCCTTGCCGCGGGATTCAAGGGTCTCTACCAGCTCGGGGAAAGCCTCGAAATGGCGCATGACTTCTTGTTTATCGGGCGCGGTAATCACCGCAAGGCGGCGCGCGCCGACAGAGGCCGCCTCCTCTGCGATGAGTTCGATGCCGGGAGTATCAACAACGGGCAGCAGTTCCTTTGGAACCGTCTTGGTGGCGGGCAAAAATCGGGTGCCCATACCTGCCGCTGGAACTACAACCGTGGTGATTCCGCGGGCGGAATCTTCGCGTTCTATAGCCATGCACAATAGCGTACAACGCCACATTATTTTCCCGTGCACCGCTACGCCGCGGGGTTATGATTTATTCATGACCTCTTCCATCACCGCCAAAAACGAGCTGCGCGCCCGCTTGGTCCAAGCCCGCCGCGAACTTTCCTCCGAGGACCACGATGCTTTTACCGCCGCCGTGCGCAAGCATCTCGAATCCGAGCTCACCGAGTCCATGACGGTGGCCGCCTACTGGCCTTTGGGCTCTGAGCCCGGTGGTGCGGACTTTGTGCCGTGGCTCAAGGAGCATGTCTCCCGCGTCCTCCTGCCGATTTCCGGTGAGAATGGCACGTTGACCTTTGCCGAATACCGCGGCAAGGAAGCCATGCACACTAGCCCATTGGGTTTGAATGAGCCTCAGGGCCCAAGCTTTGATAGCAGCGTGCTGGCCGAGTGCGATCTGGTGCTCGCCCCCGCCATGGCGGTAGATGCCAAGGGCAACCGCATGGGCAAGGGCGGTGGCTACTATGACCGCGCGCTAGAGCCGCTTCCCCACGGCAAGCCGCCGGTTTTCGCCATGGTCTACCCTTCCGAATTCCTAGACGAGCTGCCTACCGAGGACCATGACCGCAAGGTTGATGCCGTCGTCACCGCAGAGGGCATCACACGCTTCTAGTTTTAGGGTGCGGGAACCATGCGCGGTTTCGGGCAGTCTAAAAAAGTATGTCCACTTCGCGTATGCCCCGCCTCATTTCCACCCTTCGCACTCCTGGCCACCGCCGCGGCGTTGTAGTGCGCCGCGCCATTGCGGTGGCCCTTCTTATTGCCGCGCTGGCTTCGGCCTTATCTGCGGCCAAGGAGCTGCCGCGCGTTCCCGTCTTTAGCCGCGATCTGCCTGCGGGCGCGGAGCTGGCGCTTGCCGACGTCGACTTGGCCCGCCTTCCTGCCTCCTCCATCCCCGATTCCGCAGTAGCGGCAAAGCCAGAAGAACTCACCGGCCGCGTTATTACCGCCGCAGCCGGCAAGGGTGAGGTGGTCACCGATGCGCGCCTTCTAGGAGAAGACCTCGTCTCCAGCTTGGTCGGTGGCTCCGACGCCGCGGCTGCGCGGATGATCCCGGTGAAGCTCGCCGAGCCAGACATCATCCCCCACCTGCACCATGGCGATACCGTGGACGTGGTAACCGCCGTCGACGCCGCATCCGCCCCAGCCGCAGAGGGGTCGGCTCCCGCAACGCCCACCGCGCGCGTTATCGCCACCGGCGGGCGCGTAGTGTCGACCTCCAGCGCCGAAGGCGAGGCCTCTTCCTCTACCGTTTTGCTCGCGCTGCCCCATGACCACGCCAATGATGTAGCCGCTGCGTCGCTAAGCCAGCCACTCACTGTAGTTATCGTGGGTGACCGCGCTCACCCACAGCAACGCTAGACCCTTTCAGCCACAACAGTTGTGGTTGGTTAACAGCTGCACTAAAGTTTCGCGATGTCCATGGTTTATACCAACCCTTAGTTATTCCCAGAAAGGTTCGTGCATATCACCATGCTCAAGGGTTTTAAAGACTTCATTATGCGCGGCAACGTCATCGAACTTGCCACCGCAGTCATCATCGGCTCCGCCTTCACCGCGATCGTCACCGCCGTTACTGACTCCATCATCCAGCCGATCATCAATTCCCTTGGCTCTGCTGAGGTGGACGGCCTAGGCTTCCAGATCACCGACAACAAGAACACGTTTGTTGACTTCGGCGCAGTAATCACTGCTGCGATTAACTTCCTCATCATCGCCGCGGTGGTCTACTTCCTCATCGTCATGCCACTCAACAAGCTCACCGAGGCCGCTAAGCGCCGCCACGGTGTAGACCCTGAGGCCCCTGCCCCAACTTCCGAGGAACTGCTCGCGGAAATCCGCGACCTGCTCGAGGCCCAGAATGTCTCCGATAAGGACATCCCGGGTACCGGCATTGACGGTTCCACCCGCGGCGCTGCCGACGCCGATTACGGTTCTACCGGCGGCGGCCGCCACCAGGCCTAGTTCCCCTTCGCTGCATATACAGCGCAAAGCCCGCGGTTTTACTTCTTCGGAAGCGAAACCCCGGGCTTTTTAGGCACTAGCCGCCATAGTGTGGGGGCTGATTCTCTCGGTAAAACTGTTCATCGCGCTGGCCGGACTCCCCCTCTGCCGCCGCTGAATCCGCGTCATCGACGGTAACGATTCTCTCCTCATCGGCACCATCGGCAGCGTGTGCGCCGGGCTTATCAGCACTACGGTCATAATCGACAGCAGCAGATTGGCGGAATACTCGCCGGCGATTTCTCCGCGACGTCATAGAAAATACCCTGCGTTTACTGGACGCTAGACTGCTGCAGCTGGTCAATGAGGTGGTGCACCAGAGGCGCCAAGGTAGCCATGCCATCGCGGACGGCAGCGCGCGACGAGGCAAGGTTGACCACGACGGTAGAGCCCGAAACGCCCGATAGGCCGCGAGACGTGCAGGCATCCACCGCGCCACAAGCTTGGCCAGAAGAACGCAGCGCCTGGGCCACACCCGGAACCATCTTATCGATCACGGAGCGGGTAGCCTCCGGAGTCTTATCGCGCGGGCCCACGCCGGTGCCGCCGACGGTGAGGACCAAATCCACGCCACCGACCACAGCGGTCTCAATGGCCTGGCGGATCTTGGATTTCTTGGAACGCACCACGATGGCGCCATCAACGCGGAAATTAGCCTCCGCGAGCAGCTCGCTTACCAGCTGCGAAGTGCTATCGGATTGCTCACCGGGATGATCGGTGACAATAACGATGAGCCCGCGGCGCGGGGCAGCAAGGCTATCCTCCTGCTCGCTTGCTAACAAGAAGGCATCATCGGGTTCGGCTAGATCCATCAAGGAATCGCGCTTATTCGCGCCGTCGGGCTGCGCGGAGTCGGTCACATCGTGCTGCGAATCTGGCATTTTTCTCCTTAAGTTAAGGCAATACGGCCTTGTGGCGGGGTGAGGTACGGCGCATTCAGCACCTAATGAGGTCTTGCACAGTAATTTACTCGCCTGAGAGGGTTACCTCTACCTGACGGGTTTCTTCCGAGTCTTCGCGGGTAACCTCCAAGGTCACCGTCGCACCAAAGTCTTGCGATCGCGCCGCCGCAATAAGCGCATCGGCGTTTTCAATCAGGCGATCGTTGACGCGGGTGACAATGTCGCCATCCTTTAAGCCCGCCTTATCTGCCGGGCCGCCCGACTCTACCTCGGCGATGCGGGCACCATTGCCGTCGTCGCGCGCTAGCACCTTCACGCCAAGGGTCGGGTGAGAAACTTTGCCGTCATTGATGAGCTCATCTGCCATTCGCTTGGCAAAGTTGGATGGAATGGCAAAGCCCAAGCCAATGGAGCCGCCCTCGCCGGAGGAACTATTAGACAGCGAAGCAATCATGGAGTTCATGCCCACGATATTGCCGTCTCGATCCACCAACGGACCGCCCGAGTTGCCAGGGTTTACTGCGGCATCGGTCTGAATGGCGTCAATCAATGAAGATTCGCCGCCTTCCTGGGAAGCGCGAACGGGACGGTTCTTTGCCGATACGATACCGGAGGTCACGGTCGCGTTTAGCCCCAAAGGAGAGCCCACGGCCACTACCTCTTGGCCCACAGCAACGGAATCGGAGTCACCGAATTGCAAGAAGGGCAGGTCTTTGACGTCCTTGATTTTCACGATGGCCACGTCCGTATTCGCATCCGAGGCCACCACCTCAGCATCATGCTTACTGCCGTCATTCATGGTCACCTGCATCATGCCACCGTGCTCAGCACCGGCAACCACGTGGTGGTTGGTCAAAACATAGCCGTCTGGGGAGATGACAGAACCAGAGCCTTCAGCGCCACCAGTACGAGTCATCGTCTGGATAGAAACCACCGAGGGCAAAACCTTGGAGGCAACTTCTTCAACGGAACCCTGCTCCGGTTCCTTACCGGTGCTATTGTTCGCCGGCTCAGCCTTAAGGGCTTCATTGACCACGGAGGTATCGTTATTGCCTCCCCCGGAACTCATGCCGACCACAGCGCCGGCGATCGAGCCTGCGGCGATGGCAGCGACGGCCGCCAGAGCGGTGGCGGCGCCCAAGCCAATTTTCTTCTTTTGCTCCGGCTGCGGAGGCAGCGGGGTGACCATCGGGCCTTCCTGTCCCTGACCGCTAAAGTTTTGGGCCTGTGGGGCATTCGGATAGGGCCCCAGCGAACCTAGCGTTCGCTGGTCATTGCCTTCAGCACCGCCGCGCGGTTGATTCCAGCCTTGCGAATAGGAGCCGGTCTCTTGTGCCTGCGCGCCAGCGTCGCTGTGAAGACCAAATCCGTCACTGTAGGGGCCAGCGTTGCCAGCCACGGCATCTTGCTGGTTGGTTTCTCCAAAGTTCGGACCACCCTGAACCGGATCGGCCCTATCCGGGCCTTCCTGGGACGCTCCCTCCGGGGAGTTCCCATCAAAGCCTCGGTAATCGTCATTCCTCATGTTCATGAGAAAACTATGCCTCACTTCGCTTGGTCAAGACTGATACTGATCTGCCAACCTACTAGGAATTCCTGAAAGGTTGCTGTATTACCTCACCAGTATAAACGCTTGTACGCTAGCTCTGATTAAACCAGCGCTGCGCAAAGATTTCACCGCGGTCGATCGAGTCTTCCTTACCACCCGGCAGCCCCTCTTGCGGCTCTGCCAAACCGTCCACGAAAATCTCCCCCGTCACAGGCTTGCCCGGCAAGATGATTTCCATGCGGGTACCACCATCATTAGACTCGCGGATCTTGATGGTGCCATCGTGACGTTCAATCACCGATTTCACAATGGCCAAGCCCAAGCCCGAGCCCGGCATGGAGCGCGCTTCTGCCGAACGATAGAAGCGCTCAAAGACCTTCTCCCTTTCCTCCGGTGCAATGCCAGGCCCGGAGTCATCAAAGCGCAGGCGCACCTCGTGGGTGGATAGCTGCTCCATAGACACGCGCACCGTGCCAGTAGCCGGCGACCACTTAGCCGCATTATCCATAAGATTAAGCGTGGCACGGCCCAATGCGAAGGGGTCGCCGTCCAGCTCCCACGGGATAAAGCGCACCAAGAACTCCACATCGGGACGGCGGCGGCGCGCACGCTCCAGCGAAGCCATCATGACTTCACACAGGTCCACCGGCTCCGGTTCGCGCTCATTGCCGTCCTCACGCGCCAAATCAACGAGGTCTCCAATCAAGGTGGAGAGCTCATTCATCTGGGACATGACGTCATCTTCGAGGTCCCTGCGGTCTTCATCGCTCATACCAAAGCCACCACCGGCCCGATTGAGCATCATCAAAAGCTCAATATTGGTACGCATAGAGGTCAGCGGGGTTTTCAGCTCGTGCCCGGCATCGGCTACGAACTGAGACTGCTGCGAACGGGATTCCTGCAGCGCCTCCAGCATCTGGTTAAAGGAGGTGGTCAACTGCGCCATCTCGTCGTTATTAGAGACCTCAATAGGGCGCAGGTCGTTGGTCTGCGTCACGTAATCCACCGCTCGCTTCAGCCGGGCGATGGGTTGCATACCGGTTTTGGACACGATGAGGCCTGCAAAAATGGCGAGCACGATGCCAAGGGCAACGATAATCAGTAGCACCGTGCCCAAGATGGCGATGAGCTCTTGCGTAGGAGCGAGAGACTGAGCGACGACCACGGTAGAACCAAGATCATGACGCTTGGCCAGCACTCGCTCGCCGCCCACGGTACGCACGGAAGTTTCCGTGTAATCCTCCGTCCGATGGAAGTCCCCGCCCACAGGAATGGTGTCGCCGTAGGAAAAGCTCATGGAGGGCGGTGATAGGGCTACGCGGGTGCCAGGGTTATAGGACTTAAAGTCCTCGATCTCCTGGTCCACGTTATCCATGAACCGTGGATCCTGGCTTTGCCGCAACAAGACATCGGCCTTGGCCTCCAGGCGGTCGTCGACGGAGGCAGTAAGGGACAGAGAAACTACCCAATACGTTGCCAACGTCATCAAGGCAACGGCTACGGCCACCACAAGGCCCGTAACAGTAGCAAGGCGCCACCGCAGTGGCGCCCGTGAAGCCCAACTCCCCTGAGGCTCAGAGAACTCGGTAAGAGGGGTGGACTGTACTTTCCCGGAAGCCACCGCAGGGGAAGCGGGCTTCCTTAAAATCACGGATTAGACCCCCTCAAGACATACCCCACGCCACGGACGGTGTGGATGAGGCGAGCATCGCCCTCGCCCTCCGTCTTCTTACGCAGGTAGCCGATATAGACCTCGAGAGCATTGCCGGAGGTAGGGAAATCGTAGCCCCAGACTTCTTCCAGGATCTTGCTGCGAGAGAGAACCTTGCGGGGATTTTCCATCAGCAGTTGCAGCAGCGCGAACTCGGTACGCGTCAAGGAAATGGCCCGGCCACCGCGGCTGACTTCGCGGGTATCGGCATCAAGTTCAAGGTCCTCGAAGCTCAGCTTGCTTTCCACTGGGGCTTCAGCTGCGATGGAATCTGCGGAGGCGCGGCGCACCAAGGAGCGCACACGGGCCAAGAGCTCCTCCAATGCGAACGGCTTCGGCAGGTAGTCATCTGCGCCGGCATCAAGGCCAGCCACTCGGTCCGAAACACCATCGCGCGCAGTCAGAACGAGGATCGGACGGTCCCAGCCCTCACTGCGCAGGGTGCGGCACACCTCAAGGCCATCCATGTTGGGCATCATGACGTCCAAAATAAGCAATTCGGGATTCTCAGCGCGCACCGTTTCCACAGCCTCCAAGCCGTCGTTAGCGGTCAGCACTTCGTAGCCGTTAAAGCGTAAGGAACGGCGTAGCGATTCGCGGACGGCTTGTTCATCATCCACCACAAGGATTTTCATAGTCCTAATTATTACTTATGGCAGTCAACTTCATGAAGTTAAGGGAAATATTTACCCCCACAGTCCCCCAAATACGGTTAAAACATGCTTATAGGACGCTTCTAAAGCTAAAAATCCCCGCCCAGCCCTCTAATCGAGAGCGGACGGGGAGATTAAAGAGCGAGCTTAGAACTGCTCTACGTCAACCAGACCCAGCTTGGCAGCCTTAACCAGGCGGCGCGGGATGCGGACGGTCTGGCCGTCGATGGTGACTTCCTGGAGGGCCACATTGTCAGCCTTCCACTGGGAACGGCGTGCGTGGGTGTTCGCACGGGACTTCTTAAACTTAGGAGTTGCCATTTTCTACTCTCCTCCTTACGCGTTCTTCTTCTTGCGGCGAGCCATGCCACCGAAGCGCTGGTTGAAGCGCTCGACGCGGCCGGCGGTATCCATAACGCGCTGTGCACCAGTCCAGAACGGGTGGGACTCAGCGGTAACGTCAACGACGATCAGTGGGTACTCGTTGCCGTCTTCCCACTCAACGGTGCGGTCGGAGGAAGCGGTGGACTTGGTCAAAAAGGAGTGACCGGTACCAGCATCACGGAAGACTACCGGGTGGTAATCCGGGTGAATATCTTTCTTCATATATATTCCCTCAGGGTTGGACTACGGGTCGGTTCCACGCCCCTAGCGTGGATCGTGCCCGAGTTGGGACGTACAAATTTCACTCTGTTAACCGCGCGCCGCGTGGCACGGGTCAACAACCTGAATTATCCTACAGTCAACTGACCCATATACGAAATCCCCGACCAGCAGCGACCACTCATTTCACTCACGTTTCTTGCGCCACGCTAAGCGACGCCCCACAGGCAAACACCACCCCAGCACGGCAAATGGCCCACTTGCCGCAGCAAGGCAGCGATTAGGTAATTCGCGTCCGAGGCTGTAAGATTTCCCCTTGCTGTTGTCAAAATATACGTTTTACGCCCCGTCTACTGGTGTTTGACGATGGCGCCGCACCCGCTCACACCTCACTTTTGAGCACTGCCACCCTCACACGGCAGTCGGCGCTTCATTGTCTATAGCCATGATGTGGGCGGCTAGGAGAAAGAAGACCCATGTCGGCTATTTGCCAGGTAACGGGCCGCAAGCCGGAATTCGGCAAGCAGGTCTCGCACTCGCACCGCCGCACTTCGCGCCGTTGGAACCCCAACGTGCAGCGTCGTCGCTACTACCTGCCCTCTGAGGGCCGTACCATCACCCTGAATGTTTCCACCAAGGGCATGAAGATCATCGACCGCGATGGCATCGAGTCCGTTGTGGCTAAGATTCGCGCACGTGGGGAGAAGATTTAAGTATGGCACGTAACGATATCCGCCCAATCATCAAGCTTAAGTCCACTGCGGGCACCGGTTACACCTACGTGACCCGTAAGAACAAGCGCAACAACCCGGATCGCATCACCTTGAAGAAGTTCGATCCGATTGCCCGCAAGCACGTCGAATTCCGCGAGGAGCGATAATCAATGGCTAAGAAGTCCAAGATCGCTAAGAACGAGCAGCGCAAGGAAATCGTCGCCCGCTACGCGGAGCGTCGCGCTGAGCTCAAGAAGATCATCAAGAACCCGAACACCCCGGATGAGGAGCGTCTAGAGGCTCAGTTCGAGCTGAACCGCCAGCCTCGTGACGCTTCCCCAGCCCGCGTACGTAACCGTGACGCTGCCGATGGCCGCCCACGCGGTTACCTCCGCAAGTTCGGCCTGTCCCGTGTCCGTATGCGCGGCATGGCTCACCGTGGTGAGCTGCCGGGCGTTCGTAAGTCCAGCTGGTAAAGGGGTAATTGCACAATGGCTAATAAGCGCAATAACCAAAAGAAGTTCCGTATGGAGCAGAGCCGTCGCCCAAAGAAGAACCCTTTGAAGGCTGAGGGCATCGAGAAGGTGGACTACAAGGACACCAAGACTCTGCGTCTGTTCATCTCGGATCGTCACAAGATCCGTTCCCGTCGCGTCACCGGTCTGACCCCGCAGCAGCAGCGTCAGGTTGCTACCGCAGTCAAGAACGCACGCGAAATGGCTCTCCTGCCGTTCACCACCCGCTAAACAGTAGCTGGGTATCAACAGCGCACTTTTGCCGCTGGCAAGTGTGACACGGTAAAAGAACCATAAGCTTTCGCCGCCTCCCTCCTCGAGGGCAGGCGGCGAAAGTCGTTTTAGCCCTCCCATCCCTTCCACTCGACCCACATGCCCGGATCACAGAACCGAAGTGTTAGATTGAAAGCATTCGTGCACCCCGCAGCCGGCGGGGAGGCATCGGCCCCGCACTAGTGAAAGGCAGTGAGCAATGGCCCTGCACCAATCCCTACTCGATCTTTCCGAGCTCGCCCCGCACTGCCAGTCCCGCGCTACGGCCCGCGGACTGCTCGAAGAGGCCCAAGATATTTTGCGCAATGCGGTCGCCCACCAGGACAATGAGATTGAATTGGCCTACTGGTATTCCCGGCTGATTACGGATATTGTTCGCTCTCCTGGGGTCAACTCCCCGGTCCGCCTTACCGGCGCTGCCTCCCGCGGCGACCAGCTGCCGTCCATGCCTGTGGAGTGGATGGGCCAGGATGACGACCTCCAAGAGGTCTTCGCCGATGTCGGTCTCCAAGCTCACGGAGCCGCCGATTCCATCGCCGCGCGCGTCGACGCCGGCCTGCCCCTTGGAAACGGCGGGGAACAAGCGCTACTGGAAGAAGCCTTGGGCCAGCGCCCTCCTGCCCTCAAGATGGTCGATGGCCTGCCGGACCGCGATGCCGCGGTGGATATCAAGGCCACACTTCTCTCCCCCATTGCAGCTATCGCGCGCTGGGCGGCACCGGGGCCGCGCCCCACGGTAGATCGCCTAGCGATCGGCGTGGAACGCGATCTCCTCAGCGCCGCTGATGCAGAAGCTTTGGACCTAGCGTGGCGCACTGGCTATGCGTTAGAGTTGCGCCGTTGGTACGAGGGCGTTAGTGATCACTCGGCAACATTGCGCGATCTCCCGCCGTTGGACCGCACTGCTTATGGCTCCGCGTGCCGCATTGTCTCGGCGGCGTTTGAGTCTATTTCCCGGCGGGCAGAAGAATATAAATAGTCTCTACGGTGCGGATTCGGAAGCAGTACCTAGTCGGGCATAAGATTGTACAGTTGGTTATTAAAAGTGAATTCTCTTTTGTGAAAGGAGTCGTCCCACCGCATGGCAGGCAATGTCGGTAGGCCGCGCAAACACAGTCCGCGGCGCAGGGGCAATAGCGCCCGTGAGGAGATTTTGGACGCCTCCTCCGAGCTTTTCACTACTCAGGGTTTTGCTACCACGTCCACGCACCAGATTGCAGACGCGGTAGGCATCCGTCAGGCGTCGCTGTACTATCACTTTCCGTCCAAGACGGAAATCTTCCTGACGCTGCTCAATTCCACCATCGAGCCTTCCTTGGAGTTGGCCGATGAGTTGGCGGGCACCGACGCGGCCCCGGCACAGCGCCTGTGGTCTTTGGTCGCCGCAGAGTCGCGTCTGCTGCTCACCAGTGGCTGGAACGTGGGTCGCTTGTATCAGCTGCCGGTGGCTAATTCTTCAGAGTTCTCCGAGTACCACGAGTCGCGCGACCGCCTGCAGAATCATTTCCGCTCCACCGCCGCAGCCATTGTGGGCGAGGATGACCCCCGCGTGGAGCTGCCCTTCCACATCGCGCTGTCTGTTATTGAAATGCGCCCCAATAACGGCACCCCGCCGTTCGACGCTTCCCAGTCGGTTCCGGAGACTGCTGCCATGCTTGCCGACGCCGCCTTGGCCGTCCTCGGCGCCTCCGTCCCCGACAATGCCGAGGAAACTACTTTGGAGTTGCTGAAGAATCGCAACGACTCCATCTCTGCGGCCGCCGCCGCAGCGGCCGACCGCAAGAAGAAGTCGCGCTAGCCCCTCGTTTTCCGCGTTAGCGCTGCCACGACTCCGTGAATTCGCCCGTGGCGGCCAATCCGCCGCCCTCGCGCACGCTTACGCCACTCGGCGTCACCACAATGATCGACGGATCCGCATTGACGTAGTAGTTATTGCCGTCTTGGGTAACGTCACCCGATTCAAACTGGCCATCAAACATCGACGAGCGATAGAACTTGTAGCCACCTCCGGTCTCGCAAATGATAACCCTGCCGTCGGGACCAGAACCGGCAAACAGGGCGCGTTCAAACCGGTTGCAACTTGCGTAGCCACCATCGAGCCATCCGTGCCCATTGAAATCAGAAATATAGTTTCCTTCACCAGACTTCTGACCCCCACCGGTGGAAGACGGGGCCTCCTGCTTTTCCGTCTGCGTGACCGTGACTACCGGCGGTTCCTCCGGGGCTTCCTCTTCCTTGGTTACGGTCTCTTGCGCGGGCGTGGATTCCTCGGCGTTCTCCTCTTCTTTGTCGGAGTTATTGACCGTGGTCATTCCGCTGCCCTTACCTTTGAAGCTCGGGGCGGATTCGTCCGAGGAGTCGCTGCAACCGCTCAGCGCGAGGCTGGCGGCCACGAGCGGGAAGAAGCCTGCGGCGATAAGCGGGCGGAGGCTTAAGCGAGAAGTCATGAGTTTTCCTTTCTACTGACAGGCTTAGCAGGCAGGGCTGGGCCACTGGGTTTCGGCCTGCGCTAGGGCTTCGGCCATGGAGGTAAGCACCGTTTGGGTGGAGGCGTACTGGCCATCAGGAGACGAGGCGATTAGTGCCACGGCGACGTCGTGCCCGCCCAGCTGCACAATGCCCATCTGCCGCACGTCGTAGGCGCCGGCGGGGCTCGGGCCCCAGCCGCCCTTCATCAAGGCGCCCGGCAAGGTGCGCAGGCCGTAGGCTTGGGCGGGATCGGCGACCCCCATGGCGTCGATAATCGGCTGGGCTCCCTCAACGCAACGCACCCCGGCCATGAACTTTGCTTGGTTGCCCACGCTCCACATGGTTTGGCCAAAGGCCGTAAATTCCGGCCGGGTGACCTGGGATTGAACCTGGGTGGCGGTATCGCCCGCCTCCGCGATGACGCTTTGCGCGGCCTGCGCGCCAGCGGTCCCCTCCCCTAGCCCCGCCCACGCGGCCTTGGCGGCCTCGTTATCGGAGTAGGTGATTGCAGAGGAAACCAGCTGGCTATCGGCCGCACCCATGCGATTCGCCGCGATGAGCACAGGCACCTTGGAGGTTGACCACGCGGCCTCGGGAGCGGTGCGCCCCGCTTCAATGGTGGTCGTGCCATCGGATACGGCGATGCCCACATCGCCGTGTTCGGCCACGATGCGGTCAAGCACGGCTTGGACGTCACTGGAAGGGGCCGCGGCCGATGGCTCCGAGGAAGAGGCGGGCGCAGACGAGGCGGCCGGCGCTGCGGATGAGGCCGCGGGCGCTGCGGACGTGCTCTCTTTTCCGTAGAGGGGATCGGCCGTGCCGCGGGCCTCGGTATTGACAAAGGTAGGGGAATTATTCGCCGCGTCCTCGTCGCCGCAGGCGCTTAGGGTGAGCGCGCAGGCGATAAGGGCGGCTGCCGGGCCCCAGGCCCGGCGGATAGGGAATGTCATGGCATTTAGCTTAGGCTAGTGCGCGAAGTGGCGGGTACCGGTCAGGTACAGGGTGACGCCGGCTTCCTTTGCAGCAGCGATGACTTCTTCGTCGCGGATGGAGCCGCCGGGCTGGACAACGGCCTTAACGCCGGCGTCGAGAAGCACCTGCAAACCATCGGCGAACGGGAAGAAGGCGTCAGAAGCGGCGAAGGAGCCCTCGGTGCGGTTGGCACCATCGGCCAAGGTGTTGGCGCGCTCGACGGCCAGCTTGGCGGAGTCAACGCGGTTAACCTGTCCCATGCCCACGCCCACGGTGGCATTGTCCTTGGCCAGCAAGATGGCATTGGACTTCACCGCGCGCACGGCGCGCCAGGCGAACTCGAGCTCAGCCAAGTCGGACTCGTTGAGGGCCTCGCCCGCAGCCAGGGTCCAGTTGGCCGGGTTATCGCCCTCGGCCTGGTAGGTGTCTGGCTCCTGGGTGAGAACGCCGCCGGAGATGTACTTGCGCTCCTCGTGCTGGTCTTCGTGCTCTGCCTGCAGCACGCGCAGGTTCTTCTTGGCCTTAAGCACCTCGATGGCACCATCCTCATAGGAAGGCGCGACGATGACCTCGGTAAAGATCTCCTTTACCTGCTCGGCCATCTCTACGGTGACCTCGCGGTTGACGGCAATCACGCCGCCAAAAGCGGACATTGGGTCGCACGCGTGGGCGGCGCGGTGGGCGGCGGCGATGGACTCCTCGGACACGGCAATGCCGCATGGGTTGGTGTGCTTGATAATCGCAACGCAGGGGCGCTCGTGGTCCCACGCGGCGCGCCACGCGGCATCCGCATCCTGGTAGTTGTTGTAGCTCATCTCCTTGCCATTGAACTGGGTGGCATTGGCAAGGCCCTTGGAGCCGATGCGGGTGACGGTAGCCGCCTGGTGAGAGTTCTCGCCGTAGCGCAGCGGGGTGGTTTGGCCCTCCTCGCTGAGCTGATCCACGAACCAGGCGGAGACGGCCGCATCATAATCCGCGGTGTGCAGGAAGGCATCGCGGGCCAGGCCACGGCGCTGCTCTAGGGTGAAGCCACGGTTGTTCACGGCCTCCACGGCTTCACCGTAGCGGGAAGGATCTACCACAACGGCGACAGACGGGTGGTTCTTGGCGGCTGCGCGCACCATGGATGGGCCGCCGATATCAATCTGTTCCACACAGCCATCAAAGTCCGCGCCCGAAGCCACGGTCTCGCGGAAGGGATACAGGTTGACCACGACGAGCTGGAAAGGCTCTACCTCGAGCTCGGAGAGCTGGTTGAGGTGATCTTCCTTGCGGGTATCGGCCAGGATGCCGGCGTGCACGCGCGGGTGCAGCGTCTTAACGCGGCCTTCCAAGCACTCCGGGAAGCCGGTGAGCTTTTCTACCGGAGTGACCTCGATGCCTAGGTCCGCGATCTTCTTCGCGGTGGAGCCGGTGGAGACGATTTCCACGCCTGCCTTATCAAGGACGCGGGCTAGATCCTCCAGCCCGGTCTTGTCGTACACGCTGATAAGGGCGCGCTTTACCTGCTTGCGGTCTTCGCTCATGAGGAGGATTAAGCCTTTCGAAAAGTCTTAGTCTGCGAGTTGAATAGATAGTTTCTCGTCGTGGACGTTAGCTGCACGCAGCACCTCCACGATGAGGTCGCGCTCTACTTGTTTAATACGCTCGTGGAGGGTGGACTCGTCATCGTCCGCATTGATGGCAACGGGGCGCTGCGCGATGATGGAGCCGGTATCCACGCCCGCGTCCACAAAGTGGACGGTAGAGCCAGTGATCTTCACGCCATAATCTAGGGCGTCGCGCACCGCGTGCGCTCCCTTGAAGGCAGGCAGAAGCGCCGGGTGGGTATTGATGGTGCGGCCTTCGAAGCGGTCCAGGAATTCCTGGCCCAGGATCTTCATAAAGCCCGCAGAAACAACAACGTCTGGCTGCGCAGCATCTACTGCGTCAACCAGACGTTGATTCCATTCGGCGCGATCCGCCCCCAGCGCCACGACCTCGGTATCAATCCCGTGGTCCTGTGCGCGCGAAATACCGTGGCATTCCTTATCCGCCACCACCTTCATTACCTGGTAGTGCCCGGCTTGGGCATCCACGATGGCTTGCAGCAGGGAACCCGTTCCAGAAACGAGCACCACCACTCGGAGGCGTTCAGAGTCAGCGGTATAGCGCGGAGGCATCGGTGAAGTCACGCGCTATAGCCTAGCCCCTCTCCCCCTCCTCGGGGGAATCTTCGCTTGAGGAGTCCTGCTCACTCTCCCCCATTTGGTCCTTGAGCTGTTGGCTCAGCGGCTTGGCGACGCCCCTTTCATCGCCCTCCTTAGCCTCTTCCGGCCGCTCCGCTACTTCGTCGGCTGGAGTGCCCTCTTCTTTCTGCTCTTCTTCCGGTTCCTCCGCGGCCGCGTCAGGTGCAGTATCTTCGGGCTCGTCCTCGACTACCTCGGCCTCAACGATTTCCGGATCGGTGATGGGCTCTCGCTCCGGTTCGGTGGGAGCCTCGTCGGCATCAGCAGCGGGTTCGTCGGCGTATTCATCGGCGGGGGCCGCACCGGGTGCCGTGCGGGCCGCGCGCCAGGCCACGAAGGCGAAGCCTGCGGCAACGGCGCAACCAACGACGGCCATCCACAGGGCGGTAAGGCCTGCGGCAGTCCACAGCTGCGGGCCGGTCGCGCCGTAGTAGCCAAGGTCACCGCTAACAAGGAAGCAGGCAACCAGCATGATTACTGCGGCGGCCACCGTAGCTACTAGTACGTCCTGAAAGTTCGGACGCTTCTTATACAACGAATAGATTGCAGCACCGAGGGGGACAATTAATAGCGCCACCGCCCAGCTGGGCGCGGATGCAGGAATGCCGCCGGTAATGGGGAGCGGTGGCAGCGGCACGAGGTGGGCGCTAAAGAGGCTTACCGAGCCTTCTCCTACGGAAAACTCCGATCCCACCAATACCGCCGCGGTGCTCACGATGGCATTGGGAATGTAGAGCACACTCAGCAGCACGAGACCGGCAATGCCTAAGCCGGAGATCGTGGGATAGTCATTCATCATCTCGCCCTGGCGGGAGACGTTGACAAGGAAGACCACCGCAAAGACTGCGGATGCGCCAATGGCCAGGTAGGTGAGGTAGCGAAGGGCGATCTGGGTGGCGTCGACAAGCGGGCGCGGCACTCCATAACGCTTGGCCAACGCCCGCCACAAGCGCCAACCCATACCGGCCGCCATGGCGGCCAGATGCAGAACAATAACGCGCAGCAACGCCTGCGCCAGATTAGGCGGAGAGACGTCATAGACCTTGCCCGCATCCCACAGCATCAGCCACGCGATGATGGTAAATACCACCGGCACGCCAAGCACGCAGGCCAGAAGAGTCAGCAGGTCCTTGACGCTGACCTTGTGTTTTACCGCGCTGCGCACACGAACCGCTACCACCACGGCGAGGATGAGCGCTGGCAAAGCCGGTAGGAAGGAAATATTCACATCGGCCGCAGAGACCGGGGCAAGGTTAAAGACCATCCAGGCCTCCGCCACGATGGTGTACCACCACGCCATGGGAGAGCCGGCGAGCATGAGACCGCCAAGCGCGATGGCCATAATGATAAGGACAATAACCACGTTGGGCACTGCCGCCGTAATAAGCATGCGGCGAATGCGCCCGGCTTTGGTCAACGGCGCGGGGGTACGGCGCGCCTTGGCCTTGGAGCCGGCCTTGCGAGCGACGCGCTGCGCCGATCCAGAGGACTGGCGTGAGCCACTGGGATGAGGCGCGCGTGGGGTGCGCTGCGCGCGCACCATACGGCCCCGCGCCTGGCTACGCGGGCGGGGCGTTGACCGAGATTGGGGGCTGGTGTTTTTGTTCATCGGCGTCCACTTTGCCACCTTCCGGAAGTGAAATCGGGGTGGCGCGACGAGGCGCTCGCAAAATCACCGGCGGCAACCCCTGTACCTGGGCTACACAAATATATAAGGAGTTTAAAATCTACCCTGGTTTCACACCCTTAACTCTGGCTGTAATACTATTGAAGGCAAAGGCCGCTAGTTTTGCATGACGCACGCGGAGATCGCGTGGGATCTTTATCGCACTAAAATTATTCTGGGGCCACATGTTGCCTGCTCGTGGACAATTTCCCCGAGAGGGGCCTGAAAGTTTCTTAATTTGGGTTGCTGTTATCTTTTCGAGACGCTACTGTTACATCTCGTTGGTAACAAGAAGGTCACAATCTCGTAACTAACTCGGCGGGGACGTAACACCCGTTCTGCGCAGATTGTGAAAATGACGAAAGAAGACCTAATGCGAAGCAAAGTTCAGCGTAGCGCCGGCCGCCATCGCAAGATTGTCACCTCGCAGACCGCGAAGGGCCGCATTGCCGTAATGACGGTTGCGGCAGGTGCAGTTTCCACCGCCGGCGTTGGTGGCGCAGCCGCCGCAAACATCCAGTCCGATGACGCAGCCACCACCAAGACGCAGTCCGTTGACTTCGAGCTCGCCTCTGACTCCACCCAAGTTGAGGATGCCGCTGCGAATCCTGTTGATACCACCCCGCAGATCCTCAACGTTGCCGAGGCAAAGCCAGTTGCCGATCTAACCGATCAGCTCAATAAGGCCATCCAGGCTTCTGAAGAGCGCGCCGCTGCCGACGAAGCCTATGTTTTGGTTCGAAGGGGGGTGGCGGTTGATTGTTTTTCAGGGGGGGGGGGGGGGGGGGGGGGGGGGGGGGGGGGGGGGGGGG
>NZ_JAKRNB010000020.1:0-45273 GCF_022347395.1 Corynebacterium sp. ACRPF | reverse complement strand
ACCACGGTTAGAAAGATTGGCGCATACCTGCGCCCAAAATGAAGCGCCTTCTTCTTTGGCAATCCACAATCCTAAAATGTGTTTGATGCCGTCAAGGTCCACACCGATTGCCATGTACGCACTCTTGTTGACTACCCGGCCGCCATCGCGGACTTTAATGCGCAGCGCGTCCAGGAAAATGACCGGGTAGAACTCATCTAGCTGGCGGTTTTGCCAGACCATAACCTCATCCAAGACGGCGTCAGTAACCGCTGAAATCGTCTCATGGGAGATATCAACCCGCATCGCCGTTGCCATGTGGTGCTGGATATCCCTAATTGTCATCCCACCGGCGTACAAGCTGACAATCATGTCATCGACATCAGTTAAACGTCTCGAGCCTTTAGGGACCATAGTTGGGATAAACGTCCCAGTCCTGTCTCTGGGGATATCCACGGTGACCGGCCCGTAGTTAGAATCCACGGTCTTTGTGTACGACCCGTTGCGGTGATTGTCTGTCCCAGCTGCAGCTTTGCCGCTCCTATCACCAGACTCGTAGCCGAGGTGGGCATCCATCTCGGCATTCAAACCCCTAGTAATCGAGGCTTGCAGCATGCCGCGAACCAGGTCATTGGCATCCGTTGTGGACGTGCCTAGGTCGTCAATCAGTTTCGCGATTTCAGGGTTAGCAAGAAGCTTCTTTTCAATCGCATCAATCTTGGCCTTATCGGCCGGATCTCGTCTTGTCACAGTAGTCATTCTGGCTTATCTCCTTATGCGGGATCGGTTCCCACACACAAACCATCAGACACTCTCTGAAGGTCCAGGCGATTGTCATCCTCAAGTCACGGCATCGTCTGCACTACCTTTTGGATGCGGCCGGCATGGCACGGTCGACATTCTTCTATCACCAGAAACGACTCAGCGATCCGGATAAGCACGCTGCGCTCAAAGACGCGATCCGGGGAAGCTTCGAGCGCAACAAGTATCGCTACGGCTACCGACGAGTGCTACTTGACCTGCGCAACCAGGGGTGGGTGGTCAATCACAAGCTCGTCTACAAACTCATGAGCGAGATGGGGCTTCGAGCCAAGATCCGCCAGCGCAGGCCATATGTTTCTTATAACGGGACGATCAGCCACATTGCCGACAACACACTTGACCGCAAGTTCACCCCAGATAAGCCAAATACCGTCTTTGTCAGCGACGTCACCGAGTTCAGGGTCGCAGGCCGCAAGGTCTACCTATCACCGGTGATGGATCTGTTCGACCGTTCAATCGTTGCCCACACCGTGGCTACATCGCCGTCGACAACGTTTACCGCCGATTCTTTAACTAAAACGATTAAAACGTGTGCGCCTGAGCCTGGGTGGATGATGCACACCGATCAAGGTTTCCAGTACCAGCATTCGTCCTGGCGCAACCTCATTCATGACAACGGCGGTGTTCAGTCAATGTCGCGTAAAGCCAACTGTTACGACAACGCGGTCATGGAGAACTTCTTCGGGCACTTAAAAACCGAGATGTACCACGGAGAAGTCTTCGACACCGTCGCAGAGTTCAACCAGGCCATCGACGAGTACATCCAGTGGTACAACACCGAACGCATCCAACAACGACTCAAGGGCCTGACCCCGATGCAATATCGAAATCAGACCCTTGAAGCCCTAACCGCCTAGAATTAAACCAGTCCAACTTTCGGGGGCCAGTTCAAGGTGCCTAGCCGGGGGATTTCTTTTTGAGCGTCTCACCGAACACTACGGCGGACGAATCAGCAACACTGACACCATCGTCCGTGCCATCAAAGAAGCAGCTCAACGAGAAGGACTCATTGAGTAAATATCGGCAGAAAGACAACCGCGAAAAGGCCCAACTTTACGTTGCTGGGCCTTCCTCACTCGTCTGGGCTTTTTAGTCGCTCTTCCTGTGGGAACGTACGTGCAACAGATACACGAACGGCCCTACCAGAGGAATTAACACTAGAAAGAGCACTATCCAAATATCCGACCACCGTTTGTTAGGCTGCCTGAAAAATACAATCACGCTGACAGCTAATAACACCACAGCCGCTAACGTGAGCAACATAAAAACATAATCAACCGGATATGGTTCTAATGGAGAAGCCCCATCACTTCTCAGAGCAGTTAACTGCATTTGTGAAATTTACATCCACCCCTGATTAATCACCTTACCGTTGCCATTTCCAACCACGCCCTGCGTAGCGTTCTTAGTGCTCCAGCTGATCCGACCCCATGGCGACGGCCAGCCACGCTTCACCTCTACAGCACAAAGAAATGTAGCATTACCACCCGATGTGTAGGCATTGCTCTTATCAGTTTTTACCTGGGTAAGCGGCTGGTAATTGTGCACCACAGTGCATTGATGGCCAAGAATTCGGGTAGCGCCCACCCCCGGTTTTGTTTCGTAAGATCCGCTCACTTTAGTTTTGGTGACGCTAATTCCTGCGAACTTAAACTCGTCCCACGACTCAATATGTTTTGAGCCACCAGCCGCATAAAACGTCACGCTCGGCGACGTCTTCAATTCGCGTGAGAAATCACCATCAGTAGCTACCGTTTCGCCCTCACCGTAGTTAAGATTCGGAACGCGCTTCCCTTCAAGAAACGCTTCTAGCTCTGAACGCTGATCGGAAGACAGTTGTTCAAATTTGCTCAGATCGGACATCGCCTGGCGATCCCCGTCTTCTGCAGACATACGCAAATTAGATGCAAACTCCCCAAGCACGGAAACGTTTTCTTCCGCCGCAGCTGCTACAGCAGTGCCCCCTGAAACAACCATGCATACCCCGATTGCTGTTGACAACACTTTTCCTAGACCGTTTATCTTCATATTCCTCATCTCCAACTTTCCCGGAACAGCAACTCATTGTGCTTGCCTATAACAATACTGAAGTCACCGCCACCTTTCAACGGCATTTCCGCCCAGCTTCCGCGCCAGAGGACGCGGAGAATTACCCCGAGCGCAGCAAAACAACTCACCACCACCCCACGCCAGGAAAACCCACCCCAAGCCCGAAACCGAGACCCAAAAGCCACCAATAGAAAGGCGCAGCCCCCCTACAACGCCTCAGCAGATGACTCAGAAAATAAGATAGACACGCCCAAAACGCGAAAAGAGCCTAGCCAGCGAACTCACTGTGCTAGGCTCTCCCGCAGGTGAAACAAGTTGATACCGATCATAGCAGACAACCGCTAAATGCAACAGTTTGCTTGCTGCGCGTGTTGAGAGGGAAACACCACGCGTTCCCGGAAGAGGGAAAAGAAAACAACCCCAACCGGCTTAGCGCTAAGCCGCAGCCGGTGCAGAGTCCGCCGTTAGAGGGTGTTCCTTAATCACGCGAAAATCACCGCCGGGCGCTCGCTATGACCATAAGGCATAGCGGAGATGGACCGCCGAGCCCGAGGCTTAGGCCATCAGCCATAACCTTAAAGCTGGTCAAGAGTGATTTTCATATGCCGCCGGTGGGGAGAGATAATGCGCTCCCCCAGGAACCCGCTATACGCGGGGCTGATCGATTCGACTGACCGAGATGACGGGCTGAATCCAGACATTCCTGCCTTTAACGCTCTCCTTTTACTACCGAGAGCGTGGGTTAAGGGTCAAAATGTGTGTCTGGCTCGGCGTGTCGCTGGGGTTAGATTTGGCCTTTTTGGATGCCGATTGAAGTGTCCCAGGTTTTGTTCCGTTTAAGTAGATGGGAAAATCTGGAATATGCCAAGAAAATTTGACCAGGATGCAAAGGACCGTGTGGTCCGTCTTGTAGAGGACCGCATCTTGGCGGAAAATATGTCGATGCAAGCCGCGTGCCAGGCAGTAGCTCCAAAGCTGGGGGTTTCATGGCATACGGCCCGTCAATGGACTCAACAGGCCCGTCGTGCGGGAAACATCCCAGAACCTGTGCCTGAAGATTTGGCCGCGGAAAACGCGAGGCTGCGTCGTGAAAATCAAGAGCTACGCGACACTAATGAGCTGCTGAAGGCCGCTTCAGCTTTTTTCGCGTCAGAACTCGACCCAAAACGTCGGAAATGATCCGGTTCATCGATGAATACCGGAGTAGTTTTTCCGTCGAGTTCATCTGTAAGACGTTGAAGAATAACCGGGCTGGTGGGTTTATCACCTCGCGTGGGTATCGCCAGTCCAAGGCCCGTGGGTTAAGTGCTCGTCGCCTTCGTGATGCTGTGCTGGTCGAACGCATTAGAACTGTTCATCGGGATAATTACGGTGTCTACGGTGTACGGAAAATGTGGCATGCTCTCCGCCGTGACGGAATTGATATCGGTCGTGAACAAACTGCCCGTTTAATGCGCTTGGCCGGTGTTTCTGGCAAAGGCAAAGGCAGATCACCACTTACAACCCGTAAGCCTAACGTGCCTGATCTGCGCCCAGACTTGGTCGAGCGTGAGTTCAAAGCCCCCGGCCCGAACAAACTGTGGATGGCTGACATTACGTATGTGCGCACGAAGAAAGGCTTTGTGTATGCCGCGTTTGTCACCGACGTTTACTCCCGACGGATCGTTGGGTGGGCGTTATCAGACTCGATGCGCACCGAAGCGTTGCCGCTGCAAGCTCTTAATCAGGCGATCGTGTGTGCTAAGGAAACAACAGGTCTCATTCACCATTCGGATCACGGCTCGCAGTACGTCAGCGTGGTCTACAACGAGCGCCTTGCCCAGCACGGGATTGCCGCTTCCACCGGAACTGTCGGGGATTCTTATGACAATGCTCTGGCTGAAAACGTTAACGGCTCCTACAAGAACGAGCTAATCCATACTCGCAGGTTGGATGATGTTGTCGAGGTAGAAATCGCGACGTTCGAGTGGGTGTCATGGTGGAACGAGATGAGGCTTCACCAAAGCTTGGGATACCGAACCCCAGTCGAAGTGGAAACCGATTTTTGGAAGCAGAACCCGCCGCAAGAAATAATAGAAATCAAGGCAAATGCCTAGGAACAAAACTCGGGGCACTTCAGGGCGACGTTTGATGCTTGATGCCCCGCAGGCTTGACACCGCCATCGTGTGGTTCCTTTGCTGGTAGTTCCGTTGCGTTTCATGTCGCCGCCGCAGTGGCAGCGTGGTCGATTCTTCGGCATCAAGCCACCACACCACCAGGGCCTACCACATCCAGGTAGAAACACCGGGGATTTCCCGTCAAGGACAGCGATATACGGTCTTGAGGCCTATACTTTCAACAAACACACTGGACAGTGACTATAAATCACCGATCTCAGACACACTTTCTGACCCTTAACCCGAACTCAAGCATCCCCGAATTTCCCCGGGTGCTCTTGTGGGCTGAACTTAAACCTCGCTGAAAAAGTCAGCTATTTCACCTAGACCAAATCCCCGTATCAAGGCACCAACGACGGGTACCAGCGCCATAGAAATAATGGGATTTACTCGGCCGCAGATCAAAATTCCCGCCGCAGCAGAGGTGAGCGTCGGACCCATGGCCGCAAGCCCGACTAGGACCCCCTTAGTGGCGCTGCACACGCCGACGATCTGCCATGCCCTACGCTACGCGGGCAAGCGAGTATGCCCCAGGTTAAACCTCGGCTATCGGCGGCCTACGGCTGCCCCCAAAGCCCACACAGATTTAAATTGAATTTCCTATAGACAATCGTCATCACGAAGCACTTCGCGCTGCTTGAAAAGTCCCCACCCCAGCAAAAGCATTCAAGGAATTACACGGAATTTTCCGCAAAAATTGCAGCTAAACACCCCACATATGGGAAACGACGCGGTGCCCCTACAGCGCCGCGTCGTCCCTATTCCCTATCACTCACAACGGATTGGAGAAACCGTTCGCCTACCCCCTAAGTAGGCTTTGTGAGCAAGACCAACTGTAGCACTCGCACAATGCAAACGGTAGCGCGAATCAAAATTCCCAGTTTCCACCAATGTTTCTTATTCTTAGGTGTGCTTTTTCAGACCTAATGAACCGTAGGTTTGAATTTTCCTGTGGATGGAGCCCACCACTTTGCACTCAGCCCAATGAGAGTGATGGCGAGCAATACCGCAACGCCGGTCCACAAGACGGCCTGTTCGCCTTCGTTACCCGCCGCCGTGACGGCCGCGGTAGTCCAATTCAGTGGCAAAAGATTAGAAACAATCTGCCAAACCTTAGAAACACCGGCAATTGCCGCGGATTTCCACAGCCACCCCACCAGAGCGGTCTGACCTATGCCAAACAGCGCCGCGAGGATGCTGCCGGCAGTAATACCGCATAGCCCGAGTAGGCCACGGGTGATGACCGCCATGGACAGCGCGCCCAGAAGGAGCGCCGCGCCGGCCCACACCGCCGCCACAGGGGTAAATCCGGTGGCAAGCACAAAGAGGAGGATTTCGCCGATGGCGACCGCGGCCAGCGTGCCGCCGAAGACCGTCAACCATGGGCGGAATCCCACCTGCCAGGCCACACCGGACGCGGCGCCTGCGAGCAGGACCAAAGCGGAGACCAGCATCGCCACAATAGGGCTGAGCAGATGTGCCGGGCCGTCGGTCGCGGTATGCACCGGCGGCAGGGCACGCTGAATTTCACCCACATTGGTCTGGTTTTGGGCCGCCATGGTGGAAAGCCTGCCGGCGCCGTCGTCAAGCTTGTCCACGCCCTCCTGCGCCTCACCAACGCGCTTGTTCAGCTCCGCAATTCCCTCGTTGAGCTCCTGCGCACCGGATACGGCCTGGTTCACGCCATCGTGATAGGCATAGCCGTTGACCGCCAACTGATTGGATAGATCGCGCGAGCCGTCCTTGAGCTTCTTGAGCTGGTCGGTCACTGAATTATCCAGGCGGAAATTATTCACCTGCGCACGGAGATCGCCCAGCTGCGAGCGAATTTCCTTCGCTTCCTTGGACTTATTGCCTTCCAGGTCGCGCATCGTGCCATCGATGGCCTGCAGAATCTGCCCTTGGACGGCACCGAGGCCCACCACCTGGTCCACGGCACCGCCAACGCCATTGGCCAGCTCCGTTGCACCGCCACCGAGCGTATTAGTTCCGGACTGCAGCTGATTGAGGCCGGCCACCAGTTCTTGGGAGCCCGTCGCCAGCTTGTCGACGCCCCCTCCGAGCTCATCCGCCCCCTTATTCAGCTCTCCTGTGCCGTCGTCAAGCTGCGTGGCGCCCGATTTAAGCATGCTCGCCTGTGCCTGCGCGCGGCTGGCCGCCTCGGCGGCTTCCTTCACCTCTGGCGAGGCGGAATTTTCCCGCGGCGCTCCAAATGGCTGCGCGGCGCTAGACCAGGTGTGGGCGGGTTCCCACTGCGCAAGGCCCGCCACTGCAGCGCCGATAATGAGCGGCAGGGCGAGCAGGAGGATCAAGAGGACGCTGCGCCACCGGGAGGGGGACGCAGCGTCTGGGGAGGCAAGGCGTGAGGTCATGGTAATGAACCTATCCTTGCAGGTCACTCCCCTGTTGCAGGCGCGCCGAACACCCCCGCATTGGCAGTTCCTCTACGATATATGGCATGTCCCACAATTATCCCCTATCCCCTTCCCGCTACCTCGCCGCTGCGGCCATCGCGCCGCTGTGCTTCAGCCTTGTTGCCTGCTCCAACGACGCCGATACCTCAGCAGAACCGGAGTTCTCCGACGCCACCGCCGCAAACTCCTCGGCCGAGGAGACCTCGCCCGAGGAAACCACGAGCGAGCCCGCTACCTCGGAAGCCGCAGACACCGCCACTGAGACCGCGGCGGCCGAGCCCACTTCTGCGGAGGCAGCTCCCGCTGAGGACACCGCGGAATCCGGCAACGCAGAAAGCAAAGCCCCGGCCGCCGTACCCGCCGACACCGGCCGCGGCGATTGCTCCCCAGAAGCGCTACAGCCCGCAGCTCCCACCATGACCAGTATCCGAGTCAATAACTGCGATGGTCAGTGGGCCCACTTTGGCAAAGACAGCACGGACTGGACTGCCTGGGCGCGCTATGAGGGCGGCCAGTGGGTAGCCATTGAATCCATTGGCGAGGCAACCTCCGGCATGGCCGCCCCGTGCTACGACGTGGATAAGTGGGCCGCCGAGGGCGCTCCCGCCTTTGTTACGGAAAAGATGCGCCGCTGCGACTAGCCACACAGCAAGAAACCGCCCCCGTACCGTGCAGTAAAGCAACTCGGTACGGGGGCGGCGTCGTTAGCGCACAAGCGCTGCCGGGAAAAGATTACTTCTTCTCGGCGTAGACCTCGCGCACGCGCTGGCCTAGGGCTGGGTGCACGTTGGTCCAGTATTCGTAGACGCGCTCCTCGGTCTCCTCGGATACGCCGGCCATCGCGTTGGTGATATTGGTGACCAGGCGCTCCTTGGCGGCATCGTCATAGACGTTCTCGTACAGGTCGCGCGCCTGCACGAAGTCATCGTCCTCGGCGTGGCGAACATACGGTGCACGCACCAAGTCGCTGCCGTGGGACTCCGGATTGATGTAGAGCTCTGCCGCGGTGGTGGTCTCGAGCTGGGAGCGGTCGTTTACAGCGGCGTCGTCAAGCACGCCCGTACCCTTGTCGTGGCGGTTGGGCGAGTAGACCGGATCCTCCGGAGCATTGAAGAGGAACTGCATGCTGCCCTCGTGCTCGTAGGTATTGACCTCGTTCACATTCTGCGGCTGGTTAACCGGCAGCTGCTTGTAATTCGCGCCGATGCGGTAACGCTGCTGGTCAGCGTAAGCAAAGGCGCGGGCCTGCAGCATCTTGTCTGGGGATAGGCCAACGCCCGGCACAATATTGGAAGGATCGAGCGCCACCTGCTCAATCTGGGCAAAGAAGTTGCGCGGGTTGCGGTTGAGTACAAAGTAGCCCACATCGTGCAGCGGGTAGTCCTTCTTGGACCAGACCTTGGTCAGGTCGAAGGGGTTAAAGCGGTAATTCTCCGCCTCATCCAGCGGCATGATCTGCACCTTAACGTCCCAGATCGGGTAGTTGCCCTCCTCGATGGCGTTGTAAAGATCCTCGCGGTGGCAATCCGGGTTCTGGCCGGCGGTGGTGGTGGCCTCCTCATCGGTGAAGTTCTCCACGCCCTGGCGGGACTTGAAGTGATACTTGACCCAGAAAGCCTCGCCTTCTTCATTGACCCACTGGAAGGTGTGGGAGCCGTAGCCATTCTGGTGGCGGGTGGACTTCGGGGTGCCGCGGTCACCCATCAGATAGGTGACTTGGTGTGCGGATTCCGGGTTGCGGGTCCAGAAATCCCACTGCATATCGGCATCGCGCAGGCCATTGGTGCCCAAGCGCTTCTGGGAGTGGATGAAGTCTGGGAACTTAATGCCATCGCGAATGAAGAAGACCGGGGTGTTATTGCCCACGATGTCGAGGTTGCCCTCCTCGGTGTAGAAGCGCAGGGCAAAGCCGTGCACATCGCGCCAGGTATCCGGGGAGCCCTGCTCGCCGGCCACGGTGGAAAAGCGGCCCATCATCGGGGTGACGGTGCCCTTCTGGAAGACCTTGGCCTTGGTGTAGGCAGAGACATCTTCCGTGATGTGCAGCTCACCAAAGGCACCGTGGCCCTTAGCGTGCGGCGTGCGCTCGGGCACGCGCTCGCGGTTGAAGTGCGCGAGCTTTTCAATGAGGTGGATATCATTGAGCGCCACCGGTCCCTGCTGGCCCGCGGTCACTGAGGTGTTTTCGGACGGCACCGGCTGGCCCGAGGGGCGGGTGGTATTTCCCTTGCCAGCGGGGCGCTGGCCCTTGTTCAGGATGTCATCAGCGGTAAATTCACTCATTTTTGCCTCCTGGCAATTCGCGGTCAGTTCTTCCCAGTGTGGCAAAACTTTGCACGGTTGTCAGGGCTCGCCAAAGAGAGTAAAGGGTGCTGGTAGATTCATTCAGGTGACTCACCACTCCGCAGCAGACGACGCCCGCGTCACCGACCTCGCTCTTCGGGCCGGTCGCGGCGACCGCGCGGCCCTGACGGAGTTTATCAAGGCCACCCAGGATGATGTGTGGCGCTTGCTGGCGCACCTGGGCGGGCCCGAGGGGGCCGACGATCTCACCCAGGAGACCTATCTGCGCGTCATCAGCGCCCTGCCGCGCTTTGCGGCGCGGTCCTCCGCCCGCACGTGGTTGCTGTCTTTGGCCCGGCGCGTGTGGGTGGACAATATTCGCCACGATATGGCCCGGCCGCGAAAGTCTGCCACCGAGTACGAAGACGCGATGGGTGCGACGCCGGAAGACTCCGCGGCGTGGAGCGAGTGGATCGATGCCCGCACGCTTATCGACGCCCTCCCGGCCGACCGCCGCGAAGCCCTCATCCTCACCCAGGTACTGGGCTATACCTATGAGGAGGCGGCCAAGATTGCCGGCGTGCGCGTGGGCACCATCCGCTCCCGCGTTGCGCGCGCCCGCAAGGATCTCATCGCGGGGATAGGGTAATACCCCCAAATAGCCCCCTGCGATTGCGGAGTTAATTTCACTCCCAAATTGTTACGCTCTGGTTACCTTGTATCCCGCGGGCCCCAGATATTGGCACTTAGCTGCACTTTACGCCTCGCGTGCGGGGTGAACGAGACCACAGTTGGGGCGATTCTTGCCCGAAATATCTGTCCAATGTGTGGTTTATTAGTTGTGTACACACGTGATAAATCGACCGTCGATCCGGGCCCGCGCGATACCAATGCCGGGCCCGGCGCGTGTGAGTAAGAGAGTTTCTCCCTTTCATGTTAAAACGCGCAATCGGAATTTCCATGGCGTTTATCGGCGTCGTCGTGGGCGCAGGCTTCGCCTCCGGCCAGGAGGCCATGCAGTACTTCGTGGCCTTTGGTGACTGGGGCCTGTGGGGCATCGCCCTAGCCGCTGGTTTGATGATGATCACCGGCATCTCCATCCTGCAGCTCGGCTCGTACTTCCAGGCCGAGGAGCACACCGCTGTCTACGACAAGGTCGCATCGCCATTTACCGCCAAGATTTTGGACTGGTCCACCCTGGTGACCTTGTTCGCCATCGGCTTCGTCATGTTCGCCGGCGGTGGTTCGAATATCAATCAGCAGTTCCCGTCCGTCCCAGTATGGGTGGGCGCCACCGCCATGCTGATTTTGGTGCTGCTCGTCGGCCTGATGGATGTCGACCGCGTAACCGCAGTCATCGGTACCATCACCCCATTCATCATCATCTTCGTGGTCATTGCCACCGGCTATACCATCTTGAATGCGGACGTTGATTTCTCTGCCATGAATGACTGGGCGATCAACAATGTTGATACCTCGCTGCCTAATTGGTGGCTAGCCGCACTGAACTACACCGGCCTGAACGTGATGACGGCAGTATCCATGTCCATCGTTATCGGCGGTAACTTCCTGGATAACCGTGCAGTTGGCGTCGGTGGCCTCATCGGTGGCCTGCTCTATCTCATCCTGTTGGCACTGTTGGTATTCGCCCTCTTCTTCGAGGCAGAGACCGTCAACGGCCAGGACATGCCGGTACTGAGCCTGATTACCAGCATCCACCCAGTCTTGGGCGTGCTGATGACCTTTGTCATTTACGGCATGGTCTTTAATACCGCCATCGGCATGTTCTACGCGCTGGGCAAGCGCTTGACCCGCAATAACCCCAAGCGCTTCTACCCGGTTTATGCCGGCGCCTGCATCATCGGCTTCATCTTGTCCTTCGTAGGCTTCCAGGCCTTGGTCAGCAACGTCTACCCGATCCTGGGCTACCTCGGACTGCTGATGATCGTGGTGATGGTCTTTAACCGCATCAAGAACGGCAGCAAGCTCTCGGACGAGTCCGACCGCCGCATGCGCGCACACGAGCTGGTGTCTCGTCGTCTGGATCCGCGCAAGCGCTTTACCAAGAAGAACGAGCGCGAGCTGCGCAAGTTGGCTGCAGCGTCCAATATGGAAACCACCGAGTTCGTCACCAATATCGCAGAAGAGATCCACGAGGAGCTCGAAAATGATGATGATATTGAGTATGACCGCGAGGATCCGGAGCCGTCCGTGACCTACGTGCAGCACACCAAGCCGGAGGTTCCGTCGTCCACTAGCGACCTCGACTTTGGCAAAAAGGGCACTGGTACCGACTCCGGCACTGGCACCGCCAAGCCGGTTTCTGAGGACTAGCCCCCTCGTCCACGGCTGATAGGCCCAAAGCTCGGCGCCCTCCTTCCCTTGCTATTAGGAAAGGAGGGCGCCGAGCTTTTTAATGCGACAGGCGGCGATGTAGCGCTGTGCTAGACGAGCAGCTCTGCAATCTGGATGGTGTTGAGAGCAGCGCCCTTGCGCAGGTTATCACCGGCAACAACGAGCACGAGGCCCTTGTTATCGTCCACCGTCTGGTCCTGGCGGATGCGGCCAACCAAGGACTCGTCGATGCCGGTGGCGGCGAGCGGAGTGGGGACGTCGGCAAGCGTAACGCCCGGAGCGCCACCCAAGAGCTCGGTGGCCTGCTCTGGGGTGATGGGCTTATCGAACTCGGCGTGAATGGTCAGGGTGTGGCCGGTGAAGACCGGGATGCGCACGCAGGTGCCCGCTACCTTCAGTTCCGGAATGTCCAGGATCTTGCGGGATTCGTTGCGCAGCTTTTGTTCCTCGTCGGTCTCCAGGGAGCCATCATCAACGAGGTTTCCGGCCATCGGCAGGGCGTTATAGGCGATAGGTGCCACGTACGGCCCAAAGTCTTCGTCATCAATCGCGGAGCCGTCGTGGACCAATCCCACATTGTGCTCGCCAACGGAATAGACCTGCGCGGCCAGCGCCTGCACGCCGGCCAGACCGGAGCCAGACACCGCCTGGTAGGAGGACACGTGAAGCTTATTCAGGCCAGCGGCATCGTGGAGGACCTTCAGCACTGGCATGGCAGCCATGGTGGTGCAGTTCGGGTTCGCGATGATGCCCTTCGGGGTGTTCTTGGCTGCCTCGGGGTTGACCTCGGAAACGATGAGGGGAACCTCTGGGTCCTTGCGGTAGGCCGAGGAATTATCCACCACGGTCGCGCCGGCTGCGGCGAATACCGGGGCCCACTGCTTGGAGGTGGAGCCACCGGCGGAGAACAAGGCAATATCAACGTCTGCAACGGATTGCTCGGTAACCTCAGCGAGGTCTTCTACGGTAATCTGCTCACCGCGAAACTCCAGCTCGGTGCCGGCGGAGCGAGACGAGGCGAAAAAGCGCACCTTATCCGCCGGGAAATTGCGTTCTTCCAAGATGGAGCGCATAACGCGGCCGACCTGGCCGGTAGCGCCTACGACTGCAACAGTGGTCATGACTTAAAAATCCTCTGTAGTTGCTTTTGGGTATTTAACGTCCGGTTCCAGCATAAACCGTGGCTTCTTCTTCGCCACCAAGCTGGAACTTATCGTGCAGCGCACGAGCTGCCTTATCCAGGTCAGCCTCGCGGGTGAGCACAGAGATGCGGATTTCGGAGGTGGAGATGAGCTCCATATTGACGTCGACGTCGCGCAGGGCCTCGGTAAACTCGGCGGTCACGCCCGGGTGGGACTTCATGCCGGCGCCGACGAGGGAGACCTTGCCCACCTGGTCGTCGTAAAGCACATTGGCCCAGCCTCCTTCAGATTTCAGCTTGCTCAGCAGCTCCATGGCACGCGGGCCGTCGGCACGCGGGCAGGTGAAGGTGATATCGGTGGTGCCGTCCTCCAGGGAGGAGACATTTTGCAAGACCATATCGATATTGATCTCTGCATCGGCAATGACGCGAAAGACCTTCGCAGCCTCCCCCGGGCGATCCGGGATGCCCAGGACGGTGACCTTTGCCTCGGACTTATCGGTTGCTACACCAGTTAGTACTGCTTCTTCCACGGGGATATCCTCCATCGATCCGGTAACTAGGGTGCCGGGGTCATTTGAATAAGACGAGCGAACTCGCAAGGGTACATTGAACGCGCGGGCGTACTCCACGCTGCGCAGGACCAAAATCTTGGAACCTACCGCGGCCATCTCCAACATCTCTTCAAAGGAGAGCTTGTCTAGCTTCTGCGCGTCCGGGACGATGCGCGGGTCTGCGGTATAGACGCCATCAACATCGGAGTAAATCTCACACACGTCCGCGTTTAGCGCGGCTGCCAGTGCCACCGCGGTGGTGTCGGAGCCGCCGCGACCCAAGGTGGTGACATCGCGCGATTCCTTGTTAACGCCCTGGAAGCCGGCGACGATACAGATCTTGCCTTCGTCCAAAGCCTCGGTCAGGCGGCCCGGGGTCACGTCCACGATGCGGGCATTGCCGTGGCGCTCGGTGGTGAGCACTCCGGCTTGGGAACCGGTAAAGGACTGGGCGTGGGCACCAAGCGATTCCACTGCCATGGCTACTAGAGCATTAGAGATGCGCTCGCCGGCGGTGAGCAACATATCCATCTCTCGCTGCGGCGGTACGGGATTGACCTGGGCGGCAAGATCGAGCAGCTCATCGGTGGTATCGCCCATGGCGGAACACACCACGACAACGTCGTTGCCCTGCTTCTTGGTGGCCACGATGCGCTCCGCAACGGCGCGGATGCGGTCTGCGGATTCGAGGGATGAGCCGCCATACTTTTGCACGATCAGGGCCACGGTAAGGATGCCGCCTTTCGTCGTTCAAGGCATCCCTGGCGTGTGTGTACACGCCCAGAAATACCTGTCGTTCATTAGTCAAATACCCATGCTACCCCGCAGGGTCTTTGCCCTCATCATAATTCCTAGACAATGCTTAATTTTTATTCACACGCCCCCAACGTTAAGCGCACCACACGTTAGCTTCCTCAGCGCAGAAAAACGCGCGCCATGCAGGGAAGAATATGCATATAGCAGGATTTTTTACTACCGTTGAGCGGGTGTTAAGCAACCTCCTCGCCATCTTTTTCGCGCTCGCATCCGCGCTGACGGTTGCTTGGGGTACGGTCATCCGCCACCGCATCGCCCTCGACGCCGATGATTCGGTCATGCGCGCCGCCATGTCCAACCCCTTGTGGTGGGTGGGCACCGCGGCCGCCATTGGCGCCTATGGCCTGCAGGTCATCGCCCTCGGTTTTGGTACCTTGCTGGTGGTCCAGCCCATCTTGGTGCTGTCCTTAATGTTTACCCTGCCGCTTTCGGCGTGGTATTCCGGCCGCAAAATGCCTTTCCATGAGGTCTTTTGGTCCATTGCATTGACCATCGCGGTGGGCATCATGGTCGTCTACGGTCGGCCAGTCGCTGGCAACCCCCGCCCAGAATGGAGCGATTGGTGGCCAGCACTCCTCGTGGGGTTGGTCACCCTCGCAATCTTGGGCGCGGCAGCCACGAAGCTGCCAGAGCAGCGGCCTTTAGCCTTGGGCACGGCCTGCGGCGTCATCTACGGCTTCGTCGCCCTGCTATCAAAGGCCGTGGTGGACATTTTCACCCACGAAGGCCTTAGCACGCTCCTGGCAAGCTGGCAGTTTTACGGTCTCATCGGTCTCGCGCTCACCGGCACCGTGGTGCAGCAATATTCCTTCAATGCCGGCCCCCTAGCCCATTCCCTGCCGGCCATGACCATCTTTGAACCCATCGTGGCCTTCGGCTTGGGCTACATGGTGCTGGGAGAGAAATTCCTCATCGATACGGCCGTCGGTTGGGCAATTATGCTCATCGCCCTTACCGTTATGGTGCTTTCCACCATCGTGCTCTCCCGCAGCCCGGTAAGCCAGCGCGGCTAAATGGCCCACTCAAATACGCCGAGCATATAGGCCGAAAACCACGCCCCGAACAGGGCCCAGGCGCCAACCGCCACGCTTGCCGACGTCCCCTTTTTCACCCACGGCAACAACACAATCACCGCCGGCAGGAGCAGCCGGGGCCGCGAGTGCATGATGCCATCAGAAAGCAGCACGTTCGCCATCAGCACTGCAGAGAATAGCCAGGCCGCTAACGGCAGGCGGCGCCATGCCAGCACCAGGCATACCGGGGCAGCGATCATTACGCCGGCGCTGAGCAGGTAGCCGCCATTGGTGGCCCCGGTGAGCGTCTCCCACAGCCAAATGGCCGTGGCTTTGCCGCCATCGAAGCCGGAATTCCAATGTTCCTTCTGAATGCCAAAGTAGCCGCCGACATCTTTCAAGTGGCTGCTCGACCACCACAAATAGCCCACCAGCGGCACGACCGAAAACGCCACCGCGGCCCAGGCTCGCCAGTCCTTTCGGGCCCGCAGCAGCACCATAAGCCCAAAGACCGCAACGAGGTCCACCGCGGTAAGGCGCACGAGCCCGGCCACAAAGATATACGCCGCGGCGGCCCACCAGCGCTCGCCCACCAGCGCCACCACCGCCCAGATAGCCAGTGCCCCGAAAAGCGCCTCGGTATACGGCATAGAAAACACGATGGACATCGGCGCGCTAGTTACCACTACGGCGCTGAGTACCTGGGCCCACTTCCCCATGCCCATCTGCGCGGCCAGGGCCATCACCCCGGCGGCCAGCGCGATGCTAAAGAGCACGTTGAGCGCGATGGCAGTGCCGGCCTCGCCGGTTCCCAGGATGCCGCTCACCGCACGCACCAGGAAGGGAAAGCCCGGGAAGAAGGCCATGGTCGTCTCATGGACCGGCCCATCCGTTGAGATATCCGCGCCGAAGTACCCGCCGCGGGCGATTTCTACGTAGTGCTTGGCGTCCCACTTATTAAGCAGGCCCCAGAGCTTATCGTCCTGCACGGCGGCCACGGCCGCGAGCACGCCCACGCGCAGTGCGGCGCCGATGAGCGCAACGAGCGCGGCAGGCGCCCACAAGGAGCGCAGTAAGGACGGTGAGGTGGGTGCGGCATGGCGGGCTGTAGACACGAAAGGCATAGTACCGTACCGCCGCCGTGTCTCATTGAATGAAATCTCTTGTCACATAGTGAGAGAGCCTGTAGTGTGACCGATATGGCACAGCGGATTGACCTACTCCTTATCTGCCGCGGCGGGATTTCGGCCTAAATACTGGCCAGCGCCCCGTCGCGGAGTCCGGCTACCCAAGCCCAGCTGGCCGTCTCCCCATAGACACCACAGACAAGGAAACCGCACCACCATGTCCCCCACTGACTCTTTCATCAGCGCCCCTCGCGATATCACCACCCCGAACGGCCCACGCCGCGAAGGACAGCCCGCATGGAATAAGCAGCGCGGCTCCGCCATGCCCCACGAGCGCTACCAGCCCTTCGCCGTCGAGGTGGAAGACATCGACCTGCCGGACCGCACGTGGCCCAGCAAGAAAATCACGCACGCCCCACAGTGGTGCGCGGTGGATCTGCGCGATGGCAACCAAGCGCTGATTGATCCCATGAGCCCAGAGCGCAAGCACCGCATGTTCGACCTGCTGGTCAAGATGGGCTACAAGGAAATCGAGGTCGGCTTCCCGTCCGCCTCCCAAACGGATTTCAACTTCGTCCGCGAAATCATCGAAGGCAATAAGATTCCCGATGACGTCACCATCCAGGTCCTAGTCCAAGCGCGCGAACGCCTCATCCGCCGCACCTTTGAGGCCTGCGAGGGCGCCAAGAACGTCATCGTGCACTTCTATAACTCCACCTCGAAGCTGCAGCGCCGTGTGGTCTTCCGCAAGGACAAGCCCGCCATCAAGAAGCTGGCTACCGACGCCGCCGCACTCATCAAATCCATCGCCGCGGACTACCCAGACACCACGTGGCGCTGGGAGTACTCCCCCGAATCCTTCACCGGCACCGAGCTAGACTACGCCCGCGAGGTCTGCAATGAAGTAGTAGAGATCATGGATCCCTCCCCTGATAACCCAATGATCATCAACCTGCCCTCCACCGTGGAGATGATCTCGCCCAATGTCTACGCCGATTCCATCGAGTGGATGCACCGCAATCTAGCCCGCCGCGAGGACATCGTGCTCTCCCTGCACCCGCATAATGACCGCGGCGAGGGAATCGCCGCCGCCGAGCTGGGCTTTATGGCCGGCGCGGACCGCATCGAAGGCTGCCTGTTTGGCAACGGCGAGCGCACCGGCAACGTCGATCTCGTCACTTTGGGCCTGAACATGCTCACCCAGGGCGTGGACCCGCAGATCGATTTTTCTGATCTGCCGCAGATTCGCGAAACCGTTGAATACTGCAACCAGCTGCGCGTGCCGGAGCGCCACCCCTATGGCGGCGAGTTGGTCTTTACCGCCTTTTCCGGTTCCCACCAAGACGCCATCAACAAGGGCTTGGATGCGCTGGCAACCACCATCCGCCCCGGCACGAACAATACCGAGGTCTCGTGGGAAGAACTGCGCGCAGCCATCTGGGAGGTTCCCTACCTGCCTATCGATCCGAAGGACGTGGGCCGCGACTACCAGGCGGTCATCCGCGTCAACTCCCAGTCCGGCAAGGGCGGCGTTGCCTACATCATGAAGACCGACCACGGCATCAATATGCCGCGCGCCATGCAAGCGGAATTTTCCACCGTGGTGCAAGAAATCACCGACTCCGAGGGCGGCGAGGTCAATTCCAAGAATATGTGGGACATCTTCGCCACCGAATTCCTTGATCGCGAGACCCCGCTGGCTGTGGAGGCCTTCCACATGGACAACTCCCCGGCCGCTGACGGTGACGTCGCCGTGACCGCCACGGTTGCCTTCCGCGGGGAAAAATCCACCGTCTCCGGCACCGGCAACGGCCCCATCGCGGCGTATGCCAACGCGCTGGAATCCCTGGGCATCGACTTCGAGGTCATGGAATACTCCCAGCAGTCCCGCTCCGCCGGCGACGACGCCGAGGCCGCCTGTTATATCGCCGCCGACGTCAACCAGAACAAGGTCTGGGGAGCAGGCATCGCCGGATCCACCACGCGGGCTTCCATCAACGCGATTAACTCCGCCGTCAACCGCGCCTTGGCCTAAGCCCAGCCGCCGGTGCTACACACCAGTGCCGCACCTCGGCGTGGTAGAAGGGTGGGTATGCCTTCTTCTACCTACCTCATCCCGCACCGCGGCTTGGGCGCCGTGCAGGCCCTGCCCATCTATGGTGCGCAGACGAAGGAAAACCAGGAGTTCACCGTCACCTTGGCGCCCCGCCAGGACGGTGGCCTGGAGGTGCGCACCGACTCCCCCATCGGGCACATCACCAGCGCAGACCGCGCCGAATACCCCGAGATAGATCTGCTCTTTCGCGCCGGGCTCACCCCTGCAGCCACGGCGGCGCCGCAGCCCGATGGATCCCTATCCCTGCTATTGCCCCGGCCGGGCCTCTGCCTGCCGGCCAATAACCCGCCAGCCGGCCCGTGGACGATGCTGGGCTATGCCCCGCCCATCAACATTACCGACCTGCCCGCGGATTTAGATATTCCCGCCCACGCCCGCATGCACGTATTGGTGACGCTTTCGCCCAGCACCACCGGTTCCGGCACCGATGCCTACCTGGGCCCGCGGTGGCTGGGGCGGTTGGAAGGGGTGGACGTCGCCAAGCAGGGCATAACCCTAGCCCACGCCTACCATGCGCCGCGCAGCACTGGCCGGGTGCTCAGCATCTATGCGGGAGCGCCGCTGCCGGATTCAAAGGAAGCCTCGCTTGCCGACGCCACCCCTACCTCCCCCGCCGCCACCGAAACCTTCGAAACCACGAGCTTCCGCGCCGTCAACGTCGATGACTCCGCACCGCGCCGTCAGTGGCGGCCTGCCCTCATTGCCCTACTGATGATTGCAGCGCTTATCGCCGTACTTATTTTCATCCTGTAGAAACTTTTGCTCAGGACAACGCCCCTTATTCACCGGCAGGGGAAATTGGAAATGGCCCAAGTCAACGCCTAAAATGCAGTGTGACTATTCCCCCGTATCGAAAGACCCCAATGACTTCGCTGGATTCCGCCACCTACGTGGTCCCCGACCACGGTTTTGGCGTGATCCATAATCTGCCCGTCGGGGATGTTCCGCCAGAAGTTTTCAGCGAATTGCTCGAGTCCACCGCCGCGGAAGGCGGTTACTTCTCCGCGGAGCTCGGTCCCCGCACCGCCCAGGAAGGCTTCGCGGTGTGGATCGGCGATTCTCTCCTTGGCTGCCTCAGCGCCGCTGACTCCCAGGCCTACGCCCTCTTTGACTGGATTCTCAGCGCCGGCCTACGCCCGCACACCACCGCCCATGTGAGCATGACGGACGCCTCCGGCAAAGAATGGCCCACGCTCAACCTGCTCCTGCCGGCACCGCACCTGTGCATCCCCGCCAATAACCCGCCGGCGCAGCGCTGGACCATGCTGCCCGGCGAGACCACCGCCACGATGACGGAATTTTCCAAGGACGTCACCGGCTTTCCGCAAACCGACGAGCACTATCTCGTCTCTTTGCACACCCGCGGTTTCCTGCGTCGAAATACCGTTGATGTCTATGTCAATAGCACCTTCTTAGGCTCCCTCCCGCGAGACGCCGCCCGCGAGATTGCCCCCGCCGTCCTCGACTGCACCAAGACCGGCCGCCTCGCCATTGCCCACGGCTACTTCCACTACAACGCCGATGACCGCCCCGCGCTGACCATCTACGCGCACAACGCCGCCAATAAGCACCACGCCGGCCTAGTTTTGGGCGTTGTCGCCGGTGGTGCCGCCGTCATGTCCGCAGCCACCGCAGCCCGCGCACAGGCCGCATCCGCTGTTCCCGGCGGCACTACTGCCGGTGCCACCACCGCCGGCGCTTCCGCAACCAGCGGTTTCAGTGTCACCTCTGCAGCCGGTGCTGCTGGCGCTTCCGGTGCCGTGACCTCGAACCTGCTGGCCGCAGCCGGCGTCGCCGTGCTCGTTGGTGGCGGTGCCACCGTGGCCACCAACCTACTGAGCGACGACGAAGCCCTTTCGGACTCCAACGCGCATTCCACCGCTCCTGCTCCGGAAGGCAACCATTCTTCCCACTTCGACGGCAATGGCCCCAAGCGCCCCGCGCACCCCGCCACGCCGCGCATCTACGATGCCGACCCCACCAGCGGTACCTCGGCTCCGCCCCCGCTTGCCGACGCCCCCTCCTCTCCAACACCGCACCACCACACCTACCCTTCGCAGAGCACGAAAAAGCCCAGCGCGACGCACTCTCGTCACGCTGACCGTGCCCAGACCCACGCCCCTGCCTCCGACAACCGACGTGGCCACCACAGCGAACCCCGCGGCGGCCACCACGGCGAGGATTCCCAGTCAATTTCCCGCGCCGCCTCCGCCGCGGCTTCTGCCGCCATGGCCGCAGCCAATGACGTCGCCTCGGCCCCGGCCCCAGCCCCAGCACCGTCTCAGACCACGCCTGCCGCGACGCCATCCTCCAGCTCAGAACCCGCACCCCAGGTAGCGGCGGCCAAGACGCCGACCGCAACCTCCTCGTCCTCCCAGTCTGCAGAGCCTTCCCAGACCACGGAGTCTACGAAGAGCACGACATCTGCGGAGCCGTCCTCTGCGGCATCCTCGCCTGCCAAGCCGTCCGATCTGCCGACCTCAAGCACATCTACCTCGGAAAAGACAACTTCCGAGAAAACGACGACTGAAACCACCACCGCAGCCTCGACGGAAAAGCAGACCGCAGAGCCTTCCAGCTCCGCCACCAGTTCTGCCACGAGCGAGCCAACGTCTGAGCCGACCCAGGCTGCAGACTCGTCTACGTCTACCTCTGCGTCCTCTACGTCCACTTCGGCACAGCCCGAGCCCGAATCTTCAGAGCCTGCGTCCTCGGATTCAAAGCCCTCGGAGTCGACCGCACCTACGACGACGTCTCCGTTGCTGACCTCGGAGTCCGAGCCCGAGCCTAAGCCGGCGCCGGTTACCACCGCGCCAAGCACCACTATCGCAGGTTCCGAGCTCGAGCCGACGCCAGAGCCGGAGACTACTGCTCCTACGACGACGATCCCTGGCTCAGAAATCGACCCCACCCCCGAACCAGAGATCCCTGTAGAGCTCGAACCGGCGCTGCCTATGCCGTACCGCAGCGCACCGGATGGACCGGAGATGCCGCTGGTACCGTCCGAGCCGGAAGAGCCGGAAGAACCGGAGGAACCGGCAGAACCGGCAGAGCCCGCAGAGCCGGAGGAACCGGGGCGACCTGAGGAGCCCGAGGAGCCAACGACTCCGCCGAAGGTCATTGTCATCGTCGTCGAAAATTAAGCGGCGCGTCCTGTCCCCCTGCACGAAATGCGGGATACTACACTGAGTTTAATGAACAACACACCTGGCCCCTCCCCGCAGCACACGCCGGCGTCGGCCCCAGCGCCGTCGCCCGCGACGGTGGCTTCGCGCCACGCGGCCAGGTCCACAGCACCCAAACCGGGCGCAGAACAGCGACGCACTCGGCCGCGCCGCGCGGTGCGACCGTCCGGCGAACCAGACGCCGCAAAACCCAAGCCAAAACCGAAGCCGAAGCCGCACCCACCAGCCCATCACGAGCGACCTGCCGCGCCGGAGGCAGCTAACAAGAAGCCGCAGCAGCCGCAGCAGGCCGAATCATCCACCGATGCGGCCGACTACCCCTACGTGGCGCTGACCCTACAGACCACCGGCATCCACCCCAGCACCGGGCGCATCGTGACTATCGACGCCGTTGCTTTCAACGACGCCGGCGAACACGGCCAGCTCTTCCACGCCGTCCTCAAGCCCGATATCGACGCCGGACCGCGCCACCTCCACGGGCTGAGCACCACCGATATTGAGCAGGCACCAGCTTTTGGCAAGATCCTTAAATCGCTGGACAAGCTTATCGACGGCCGCACGCTCATCGTCCACGATCTCCCCTATACCTGGGGCTTTCTCGTCGCCGAGGCCCGCCGCGCCATGATGGCCGCCGCGCGCCAAAACCGGGCGCGCAACCGCGGCCGCAACAAGGGCCGCCGGCGCCGCCAAAAGGTCGGTCACGTCCCCACGCCGGTTCGCATTATCGATACCTTGGCCACCTCCTATGCGCAGCAGGTGCGGTCGAATGATGTGCGGTTGGGGGGCGTCGCCAAGCAGAGCGGCCTGGACGCCACGCCGAAAGCCTCGGTGGAGCGCGCCGGCCGGCCCGAGCCAGAAACCTCCCGCGAGGACACCGAGCTGCTCATCGCGCTCTACCGCCAGCAGGAAGGCGGCACTGTGCGCAGCTATGCGCCGGATGATGTGCGCGCCGATCGCTTTGGCCTGCAACGCTCCCACGTGCGCGTCGACGCCGCCGAGGCCCCCGTCCAGCACCACAACCCGGGCAAATACGAACCGGGCAAGGAGCTGCGCCGCGGCATGGAAATCGTGGTCGCACCGGAAATCCTCGAGGATCCGGACACCATCATCGCCGCGCTCATGCGCGAGGAGCTCAATTATTCGGAAAAGCTTACCCGCGAATCCTCGCTGGTGGTCTGCAATGTCACCACGGATCTGGTGGGAAAGCCCATGCATGCCCACCGCAAGGGCATTCCGCTTATGTCGGACGCCGCGTTTCTTGACGCCCTCACGCGCATCGAAGACGCCGAGCCCGAACCCGAATCCGCTAAGCCTGCGCCGCGCGCCCAACGCTCGCCGCAGAACAACAAAAAGGGCGGCGGGAAGAACAACAAGCGGCGCCGGCGCCGCGGCGGCCGCGGAGGTCGCGGCAGGGGCCGACGAAATTCTGGCGGCTCGGCGGGGAAAAAGAACGACTAGGCCGCCCGCCCGACTACCCTAGGGGACATGAGTTTTAGAGTCCCGGGTGCGTTGAAGAAGTTGCGCACCACCACCGCCACTACCGCCGCGAAGCTGGCCACCACCGCTTCCCGCGCCACCGGCCGTGGCGCCGGCGGCATGATCGGTGGTCTAATCGCCAATGCCATTGACCCTTCCATCATGACCAACCTGGGTGGTGGGCGCCCAGCCGTGCTGGTTACCGGCACCAACGGCAAGTCCACCACCACCCGCATGTTGGCCGCCGCGGTCCGCGCCGAGCACACCGTAGCCACCAACGACGGCGGCGACAACATGGACGCCGGCATCATCTCCGCGCTCATGGCCGGCAAAGACGCCTCGCACCTGGTCCTCGAGGTGGACGAGCTCCACGTGCCCCACGTAGCCGATAACCTCAACCCGCAGGCCCTAGTCCTGCTCAACCTCACCCGCGACCAGCTGGACCGCGTGGGCGAAATCAACAAGATTGAGCGCGCCCTGCGCGGCGCCGTGGAGGCTCACCCAGACATGCTCGTCATCGCCAATTGCGACGACGTGCTCATGACCTCCGTGGCCTATGACGCCAAGAATGTCATCTGGGTCTCGGCCGGCGCCGGCTGGCTCGGCGATTCCGTCACCTGCCCCCGCACCGGCGGGCACGTCGTGCGCACCGAGGATGACTGGTACGCCGTTAAGCCGCTTGCCGACGGCCGCGAATTCCGCCGGCCGCAGCCTACCTGGGGCGTCGATAAGCATGGCATCATCACCCCGACCGCCAAGCGCCCGCTGAACCTGGCGCTGCCCGGCCGCGCGAACCGGGGCAACGCCGCCCAAGCCATCGCCGCGGCCGTGCAGGGCTTCGGTGTGGGCCTCGATAAGGCCATTGCGGCCGCTGAGGGCATCGACGACGTCGCCGGCCGCTACTCCACCATCCACTGGAAGGGCCGCGAAATTCGCCTGCTGCTGGCCAAGAACCCGGCCGGCTGGCAAGAAGCCCTGTCCATGGTGGACCGCAGCGCCGATGGCCTGGTCATCGCCACCAACGGCCAGGTGGCCGATGGCATCGACATGTCCTGGCTCTGGGACGTGAAATTCGAAGGCTTCAATGGCTTAAGCGTCAAGGCCGCCGGCGAGCGCGGCACCGACCTGGCCGTGCGCCTGGTCTACGCCGATATCTCCCACGAGCTCATCCCGGACCCAATGGACGCGCTCGCCGCCTGCCCGGAGGGCCGCATCGAGGTCCTCGCCAACTACACCGCCTTCCGCGATTTGAAGAAGGCGCTTTCCAAGGAGGCCACCAATGCTTAATATCGGCCTAGTGCTTCCCGACGTCCTCGGTACCTACGGCGACGACGGCAACGCCCTCGTCCTGCGCCAGCGCGCCCGCATGCGCGGCTTCGAGGCGGAGATTCACCCCATCCGCTTGGGCGAGCCCGTGCCCGAGACGCTGGATATCTACACCCTCGGCGGCGGCGAAGATACCGCGCAGATCCTGGCTGCGGACCACCTGATTTCCGATGGCGGCCTTACCCGCGCCGCTAACGCCGGCCGCCCCGTCTTTGCCATTTGCGCCGGCCTGCAGGTCCTAGGCGAATCCTTCCGCGCCTCCGGCCGCATTATCGACGGCGTCGGGCTGCTCGACGCCACCACGGCCGGCATGCAGGACCGCGCCATCGGCGAAGTAGCCTCCGAGCCCACCCGCGCCGGTGTTACCGCGGACCTCACCGAGCCGCTGACCGGTTTTGAAAACCACCTAGGCGCCACCATCCTCGGCCCCTCCGCGCAGCCGCTCGGCACGCTCACCCGCGGCAATGGCAATGCCGACCAAGCCGCCACCGCCGATCTCAGCGACGGCTCCGCCCAGCGCACCTACGAAGGCGCCGTCCAAGGCAGCGTCATCGCCACCTATATGCACGGCCCGGCGCTGGCCCGAAACCCGCAGCTGGCGGATCTCCTCCTCGCCCAGGCCATGGGCGTGGCCCTCGCGGACCTCGAGCCGATTGAGATTCCGGCCGTCGACCGCCTGCGCGTCGAACGTTTCAACGCCTCCGAGCCCCCGCGCTCCCAAAGATAGGCTCAAACCTGTGGATAACTTCGCCCGGCGGCCGCGAAACCCCCGAGTTATCCACAGGCTCAGCCGCTTCCCCTTGTAGCGGCTTGCCCCCACCCATAGGCTGCGGGGCATGACGTTATTGGAGCAGCTGGGCGACATCGCTAAGCGCGGCGTGGAACTTCTCGAAGAGGCCCACGCCGCCTCCAGCCTGCCCCTGCCCGCGGACCAAGCACGCACCGTGCGCCGCACCGCCGCGGCCTTCCTCTCGCCCACCAGCCACTCGCGCTACCAATCCCGCGCCCTGGCCGCTGCGCGCCGCAACCAACACAGCCTGGAGACCCTCGCGCTCATCGCCCGCCGCTCGCGCGGCATTTCTGACCCCACCAAGCGCTGGCAATTCCGCGAGAAGCTGTGCGCCACCGCCGGCACCACCGCGCAGGTCTCGCGCGCGGCGACTCGGCTGCTGCGCGAAATCAACCCGCCGCCCGAGCGCGAAGACGGCGGCCGCCGCATCATGCACGGCGAGAAAACCACCCTCAGTTTCACCGGCCCCGCCGCGCAGATGGCCGATATCTGGGCCGCCGCCAAGTCCGACCCGCTGGCCTGGCTCACCGGTTCCCGCGCCGCCGCGCCCGCGACCGTGACCACCAATGTCATCATCGAGCTGCCGGATTACCTGAAAATCCTGGCCGGCGACGGCGACGACATCCGCCTCGCCATGACCAACGGCGCGACCATCACCGGCGCCGAACTCGTCCGCCGCACCCTAGCCGGCGCCGGCCTTTTCACGCTCATCCACCCCGAACGCGGCCCGGTCAACCTCTACCGCACCCGGCAGGCCTCCGCGAAGCAGCGCCGCATGCTCGAGGCTGAAGGCGCCCGGTGCGCCTGGCCCGCTTGCCGACGCCCCGCCTCCGAATGCCAAGCCCACCACCTCCTCGAATACTCCCGCGGCGGCCTCACCCACCCCGAACACATGACGCTGCTGTGCCCGTATCACAACTCCATCAACGGCCTGCCGGGCCGCGGCCGCATGGCCCGCGTCAACGGCCGAATCGCCTGGCTTCCGCCCGCCAGCCGGCACAACGCTTCGCCTAGCAGCCCGCATAGCAGCATGCATAGCGGCCACAGCGGTATACACAGCAACGCGGAGAGCGGGGTGGCCAGCAGAGCGCACGGCCCGCCGGTATTCACCGGCCGCGCGCGAACCGGGCCCACGGCCGCCGTCCCCTAGCCCGCGCTTGCGGATTCCCCGTGCTAAATGGTCAGGCGGCCAGAAAGCGCGCGGGACAAGGTGAGTTCGTCCACGAACTCCAGATCGCCTCCGAGCGGCATGCCGGAGGCCAATCTGGTGATCTTCAAATCAGGGAAGTCGCGCAGCAACCGCACCAGGTATGCGGCGGTGGCCTCGCCCTCCGTATTGGGGTCGGTGGCGAGGATGACTTCGTGGATGGTGGGGGTGGCGTCGTAAAGCGGGGCTTCAGGGGTGGAATCCGCCAGCTCGCGGTCCGGCAGCACGCCGCCCAGGCGCTGCAGCAGCGTGGAAATATTCAAATCGCGCGGGCCCACATTCGCTAGCGGATCCAGCGCGCCACCCAAGACGTGGTAGCGGCCCTCATACTCTCCGGTGCGCTCGATGACCTGGATATCCTTCGGCTCTTCCACCACGCATATGGTCGAGGCGTCGCGCTGCGAATTAATGCAGATGCGGCAGACATCCTCGCGGGAAATATTGCAGCAGATGCGGCAGAAGGTCACGCCGTCGCGCACCGCGCCCAGCGCGTTCTGCAGCCGCTCGATGTCCTCGGGCTCCATGTGCAAAACGTGAAACGCGATGCGCTGCGCCGACTTCGGGCCGATGCCCGGCAGGCGCGAAAACTCGTCGATGAGGTCTTGCAGAGGTCCTTCAAACATCAATTACTCCCAAAATCAGCAAAAGGCCGCGGCCCCAACGCGGGGCAACGGCCTTTTATCGTATCGTGCGGGCTACTGGTTGCCGCCGAAGACATCCTCAAAAGACGGGCCACCCTGGCCTCCCATGCCCTGGGACAGCGGGCCGATCTTCTCCTGTGCCAGGCGGCCGGCCGCAGCGTGGGCCTCCTTGAACGCGCCCATGACCAGGTCCTGCAGGGTGTCGACGTCCTCTGGGTACACGACGGACTTATCGATCTGCAGGTCCACGAGCTCGGCGCCGCCGGTCATGGTCACCTTAACCAGGCCGTTGCCTGCCTGGCCCTCGACGTTGGTGGCGAGGATTTCTTCCTGCGCTTTCTGCAGATCCGCCTGCACCTGCGCGGCCTGCGCGATGAGGTCGTTCATGTCATTTGCCTGCTGCATTGGGTCTTGGTCAGCCATGTCGTTTCCTTTCTAAATCAACTGTAAATTTCGCTACTGCCCGAGTGTACCGTGCTTGCCGGTTAGGCACGCCGCGCGCCCAGCTCGCGCTCCAGCAGTTCCATAGCTACCTCGGTAGCGCTGCGATGATCCATCTCGCCGGTCGACTGCGCGGCCTCCATCATGTCCCGCTCTTCGTCATCGCGGGTATAGGCCGGCGGCTCCTCGGGCGGAGCGGCAAAGTCCGGCTCAGGCTCGGGCGGCAGCGGCACGCCGTTACTAAACTGCGATTCATCGCGTTGCTTGGCAGCCTGCGTCGCCCGTGCGATGCGTGAGCGCCACCCGGGGACGCTTTCCGGCTTACTCTCCGCCTCCTGGTCGTCGGCAGGCTCGCGCGCCGGCTGATTCGGCGTCCACGCTTCCTTGCGCTGCGGCGGCCGCGGGGCATCGAAACCGGCGGTCTTCGGGTCGGTGCCCACCACACAGGTCACGGCCACATCGCGCTGGAACTCCTCCTTGAGCACCTCCACGATGACCGCGTTATTGGCGGGCGCGTTGATGCGCTCGGCCAGCGCGCCGGTGGTGTGCCCCAGCGTCAGGGTGCCATCGCGGAAGCCAAGCACGCGGGCTTCAGCCAGCATGATTTCGGCCACCTTATTCCGCTTTCCGACGCTCCCCCTCAACGCCACCCATTTCTCCCTCACGGCCTCTGCGAAGTCACCCGCCGGCTCCTCCGCCGCCTGCGGCTGCGCCATTTCCGACGCCTTCTCTGCGCCAGACTCCGCCCCAGATTCCGGCTTGGTTTCCTGGACAGATTCCTCTGCACGGGCCGGCACGGGCTTCTCCAGTGGCTCGCGCTGCTCCTCCTGGGCCGGCCTTGAGTGCGGTGCCTCGCTCTGTGCTGGCTGCGCCGGCTGCGCCGATTGCTGCTCGGGCACGTCCGCTTGCGGGATTTGCCGCTCACGCTGCCACGGGTCTCCAGCCTCTTGCTGTTGCGGTTGCGGCTGCGACTCTTGGTTCTGAGGCTTCTGCGTGCGTTGCGCCTCGGCGGCCGCCGGCTGCTCGGGTTGCGCCTTCGGTTGCGATTCCGGTTGGGACGGGGCCTGCGGCTGCGGCTGCGGCTGAGCGGCCGGTGCTGAGGTTGGAGCAGAAGACGGGGCAGAAGCCTGCTGCTCCTGGGACTTGGCGCGGCGGCGAGCGATGATGGCAGCAGCGGCGGACTGGGGGTCTTGAGCACTGGCGACGGCAGAGTTGGCCGCGGGAGCACCGCCCGGGGTCGCAGGGCCAGCCGGCGCGGGCGAGACCGCGGCAGCATTGGCAGCGGGGGCGGGGGCGGGAGCCGCTGCGGGTGCCGGCGCGGCAGCAGCGGGGCCGGTGGACCCGATAAGCAGATGCGCGCACATGATTTCCAGCAGCAGGCGCGGTGAAGTCGCACCGGTGAGGTCGCTGATGCGGTCGTTGACCGTGGAGGCCAGGTAAGTCAGCTGCGGGCCGGAAAAGCGCTGCGCCTGGGCGGTGAGCACGGAGGCGCGGTCGGTGGGCGCGGAGACGAGGCCGGCCTCGATGGCGCCGGGCACGGCCTGCAGAATCATCAAATCGCGCAAACGGTCGAGCAAATCGACGGCGAAGCGGCGCGGATCGTGGCCGGCCTCGATGACGTGGTCGACCATCGCGAAGAGGCCGGGTTTGTCTTGGTTGGCGAGGGTTTCGATGGCGTCGTCAAGCAGCGAGACATCGGTGACGCCCAAAAGCGGCCGGGCAAGATCGTAGGTCAGGCCATCGGGCCCGGCGCCGGCTAGCAGCTGGTCCAGCAGAGACAAAGTATCGCGCGGGGAACCGCCGCCCGCCTCAATGACCATGGGATACACGGCGTCCTCGACCTGTACGCCCTCAGCCGCAACGGTGCGCTGCAGCAGGCCCTTCATGGCCGGCGGGGTCAGCAGGCGGAAGGGATAGTGGTGGGTACGCGAGCGAATGGTGCCGATGATTTTCTCCGGCTCCGTAGTCGCGAAGATGAAAATGACGTGCTCGGGCGGCTCCTCCACCACCTTGAGCAGCGCGTTCGCACCGGAGGGCGAAATCATATGCGCCTCGTCAATGATGAAGATACGGTAGCGCGATTCGGCCGGCGCGTAGTAGGCGCGGTCACGCAGCTCGCGCATGTCTTCCACGCCGTTGTGCGAGGCGGCGTCGAGCTCCGTCACGTCCAAGTTGCCGGGGCCTCCGGGGGCGAGGGAGACGCAGGAATCGCACTTGCCGCACGGCGTCGAGGTGGGCCCGTGTTCGCAGTTGAGCGAGCGGGCCATAATTCGCGCCGAGGAGGTCTTGCCGCAGCCGCGCGGGCCGGAAAAGAGATAGGCGTGGTTGATGCGCCCCGCATCAAGGGCGGCGGATAGCGGCGTGGTGACCTGCTCTTGGCCCACGACCTCCGCGAACGTTGCTGGACGATATTTCCGGTATAAAGCCACGGTTAGCCATTTTACCGGCTAACCCTCGCGCGACCAGTCCAGCAGGTCAATGCCCTGCTCGGCCACCGCCGCCTGCAGCTTGCCGACGCCCTCTTCTACCCCAAACGCATATTCCGAATCCGTCAGCATGACTAGCTGCAGGATGAGGGTCAGGCGGCCTTCCTCGCGAAACTGCGGGGTCTGCCCGCCCCACAGGTACGGCGCGATGAAGAGCCCATGGTGCACGGTAACGCCTGGGACATCGAGGATGGACGGCAGCATCACGCCCGGCTGCGCCGGAAGCAGGCCGCCGGCCTTTTCGAAGGTGTCGGCGGCGGCGTTGATGGCGGCGGCCACCTCGGGCTGCCCGGTGCGCGCCACCGTCAACAGCTCGCAGCGCACGTCGGTGCCGTCGTCCTGCCTCTGCAGGCCGGTGTCGGTGGCGTTGAAGGTGGTGGTGAGGGCGAGCGATTGGGCGTCGGCAAGCGAGGCAAGGCCCAGCCGGCGCTTATCGACGTAGCGGAACTCCAGCGGCGCCGGGATAATCTCGCTCAGCCACAGGGCAGACTCGTCGTCGTTGATGTTAGGCCCCCAGCTTCTCCACGGCGGCAAGCAGCACACAGGTAGCGACGCCGTCCATCGCCGCCTCAACCTCTTCCTGCGGCGGCAGGGTTGGGGCGAGGCGAATATTGCGGTCGTTATCGTCCTCGCCATAAGGGAAGGCCGAGCCAGCTTGGGTGAGCAGGATGCCGGCATCGCGCGCCAGCTCCCACACACGGTTGGCGGTGCCGTCGACAACGTCGAGGGAGATGAAGTAGCCGCCCTTCGGGTTGGTCCACTGCGCCACCTCGTACTCGCCGAGGCGCTTTTCTAAGATGCGCAGCACGGCGTCGAACTTGGGCTTAATCAGCGCTGCGTGACGACGCATCACCGCGCGCACGCCCTCGGCGGAACCGAAGAACTCGTGGTGCGCCAGCTGGTTAATCTTATTGGGGCCGATGCCGCGGATGCCGGCGTGTTCCAGGTACCACTCGAGGTTGTCCTTGGAAGAGCCGAAAAAGCCTATGCCCGAACCGGCGAAGGTTATCTTCGAGGTAGAAGACATAGCCCAGAAGCGATTCGGGTTGCCTTCCTCCGCGGCGATGTCCAGAATCGGCAAGATTTCCGGGAATTCCTCGGTTAAGGTGTGCACGGCGTAGGCGTTATCCCACACGATGCGGAAATCCGGCGCGCCGGCCTCCATGCGGGCGAGGCGGCGGGCCTTGTCTTCAGAAATCACGGCGCCGGTGGGGTTAGCGAACATCGGCACTACCCACATGCCCTTGACTGCCGGATCCGCTACCAGCTTTTCGACGGCCTCTACATCCGGCCCGTCCTCCTCCATTGGCACCGTGACCAGCTCGAAGCCGAATTGCTCCGTGATAGCGAAGTGGCGGTCATAGCCTGGCACTGGGCAGATCCACTTGAGCTTTTCTTCCTTGCCCCATGGGCGCTCGGAGTCGTTGGTGCCGAAGATATAGGCCCAGGAGATGAGGTCGAACATGATATTCAGCGAAGAGGAATCCCCGGCTACGAGCAGCTCAGGGTCCATGTTGGTCAGCTCGCCCCAAATATCGCGCAGGTCCTTGATGCCCTTTTGGTTGCCGTAATTGCGCAGGTCGTTTCCGGCCGCGTCGGTGTAGCGCCCCAGCCCCGGCAGGGCGAGGAGATCATTGGAGAGGTCCAGCTGCGCCTTCGCTGGCTTGCCGCGAGTCAGGTCCAGATTTAGACCCTGTGCCTTGAGGTCCTCATAATCCTTGCGGACCTGGGCGGCGAGCTCGTTTAGTTCGGACGATTCCAAAGTAAGAAGCGACATGTGTATGTCTACCTTCCATCTATAGGGCGACTTTTAGCCCCCAATAGTAACGCACGCCATACAAAAAGGGGACCCCGCGCACCCGCCAGAGCCTCCTGACCCTTGCTGCATTCCTGCCCTGGGGGAGTTCAGAGGATGGACGCCACGCGGAATCCTGTCTCATACTTTAACGCCCGCGCGCCGGTTTAGCCAAATGGGCTACCGGCACCTCCACGCTTTCGGCCGCGCTTCCCCGGCACCAACGGCACCCGGACCCCGTTGCGGGTTAAACAATCCTTGAAAACCGTCGAAAACCCTGATTGACCTGGCGATTGGTAAAATAATTGCCACGGCTGCTAATGTTTCTTCTCGGAGGATTCGACTAGCGGCCTATGTCACACGCCTGGAACGCGTGCGGGGTTCACGCCCCTCGTGGGTTCAAATCCCACATCCTCCGCCAGAGGAAATCCCGGCTCCTGCTTCATAGCAACGGAGCCGGGATTTTGTAATGCCCGGGAACCCGGCCGCGCTAGCCGACGCCGCACTTGCCGCTAATCAATAGCCGGCGGCTCGTAACCATCCGCCTTCAGCCAAGCGACATGCGGCGGAGTATTCATTGCCCACTCGGTGCGCGCCCAGAGGAAAGCTTGGGAGACTTCGGCCTCGGAATAGCCCCCATCGCGCAGGTATTGCCGGAATCCGTTCGGGCCTGGGTCTTTGATCCAGAGCCAGACATAGTCGTCGAGGGAGTCGTCGGCAAGCAAGCCCTCCAGCCCGTCCGGAACGTACTCGCGCTCTGTTCGCACGCGCTCCACCAGGTCCTGGTCGAGGAAATCATAGAGATAATCCAGCCCATCCTCGAGCTGGGCATAATCGAAGGGATCCATGCCGCCTAGCCTAGTGGCGCTTGGTACCCAAGACCATGCGATCGATTTCTTCCAGCACCTCGTCCACGATGGCCGGGTTATAGGCGCGGTAGCCGCGCATGCGCAGCAGCTCCTCCTGTGCCGCCGTCAGAGCGGTCCGGCGAGCCTCCAATGCTACGTGGCGTGCCTGCCAGGCGCGTTGCTTGCGGGAGTCTTCGGAAACATCCTCGCCATCGCCAATCCGGTCTTCCAGCCACTGGATAACGTTGGCGGAAATTTCCGGATCAACCTTTTCGGCGTCGGGCGCTATATGCCCATCTGGCCGGAAGTGCGACAGCGCCTCGATGCTGGCCGCACGCGCACGGGCAACAACGGCAGCGCGCATCTTATCGCTGGCAATCTGGGAAGCCTCCGTAAGGTCGAGTCGTTCCATCAACCACGGCAGCAGCAAACCAGGCACCACCATCGTGACCAGCAAGACGGTGAGCGCGATGACCGCGAGCTCGTGGTGGAAACTGAACACACCGGCCGGGATGGACAAAACCAGCGCCAGAGTGACCAGGCCGCGCATGCCGGACCACGTCATTAGCAGCACCTCTTGCAGGCGCAAGGGCGCCACGCGCGGGCGGCCGCGAGAGACATTGATGCGGTAGTAGATGTACATCCACACCAAACGGACGATAAAGGCCACAAGGGACAAGATGACGCCCACAACCACCGAGTGCCACAGGTCCGAGCCCACTTCCCCGATGGCGGTATTGACCGTCAGGCCTATAAGCCCGAAGGCCACGCCGGTAAAGAGCAGCTCGATGGTCTCCCAGAAAGACTGACCGGAAAGACGGTCCTCGGCCTGGATATCGGCGCGAGAATTTAGCTCCACGGCCGCGATAACCACGGCGATAACGCCGGAGGCACCGAGTTCCTCTGAAATGAGGTAGACGGCGAACGGCGTCACCCAGGTCAGTGCGTTGCGCGCGGTGACGTCGTGGACGTGGGTAATAAACAGCGCCACCAGCCGGCCGACGCCCCAGCCGAGGCCGCCCGCGACGAATGCGGAGTAGAAGAAGTTGAGCACGCCGCCGCCGAAGGAGAGCTCATCGCCTTGGGTTACGGCCGTCAGCGCGAGATTGAAGGCGACGATAGAGGCGGCGTCGTTAAACAAGCCCTCGGTCTGCAAGGTGGTGATGATGCGGCGTGGGATGCCGGCGGGCTCGGCCACGGCGTCAACGGCGACGGGGTCCGGCGGGGCGATGGCCGCACCGATGAGGATGGCTGCGGCCAGGCTGATGCCGGGCAGGAAGGCATAGGCCGTAAAACCTACGGCCAGCGTGGTGGCGACCACCAGCAGCACGGACAGGCTCAAGATGGTCACCCATTGCTCGCGGATAACACCCCACGAGGTGCGCCGGGCCAGCGCCCACAGCAGCGGCGGCAGGAAGATGGGCAGGATGAGCTCGGTGGGCGGTTCGAACTGTGGCAGGCCGGGCACGAAGACGGCGCAGGCGGTGATGATCGTCAGCAGGGCCGGCCACGGCAGCCCAATCTTGTCACCGATGGCGACGACGAACACGGTCAGCAGCATGAGCCCAATGAGCACCAGTAGAACTTCCATGGGCTCAGATTTTACCCGCGCCAGATATAAGGCTCAGGGCTGAGTCGATCGGGCGCGAATTGCGCGAGCAGATCCGCAGCACTGTGAGCTTCGTACCCCAGCGAGGCCGCCAGCTGCTTGACGACGTCCCCCTCCTCCCCCATCTCCCGCATGGTCACCGCCCCATCGCGCTTGGCCAAACGCTCGCCGGATGCATTGAGCACGAGCGGGACGTGGATATACTCCGGCGGTTCGATGCCGAGCAGCGAGGCAAGGTAGGCCTGGCGCGGCGCGGAGGAGAGCAGATCATCGCCGCGGACCACTTGGTCGATGCCTTGATAGGCATCGTCGACGACGACAGCCAAGTTATAGGCCCAGCCGGTGTCTTGGCCGCCGCGGCGCAGGATGAAGTCATCCACGTCGCCCGTATAGGTGCCGTGGAGGGCGTCGTGGATGGTGAAAGTGGGGGCGTCGGCAAGCAGGCGAAGGGCGGGCTGGCGATTCTGGGCCGCAAGCTCGGCGCGCTTGGCCGCGCGCTGGTCTTCGGTGAGGTTGCGGCAGGTGCCCGGGTACTGGCCGGGAATGGCGTGCGGGGCGCGGGAGGCCTCGCGGATATCCTTACGCGAGCAATAGCACTCGTAGGTCGGCAGCTGGGCCAGGGCCTGCTCATAGGCGGCGTCGCGATCGTGCTGGTAGATGACCTCGCCGTCCCAGTCCAGCCCGAGCGCGCGCAGATCCGCGAGCTGGCGCTCGGCCGACTCCTGGGAGGAGCGCTGCTTATCGATGTCCTCCACCCGCACCACAAAGCGCCTCCCCGTCGACCGGGCGAAAAGCCACGCCAGAAGCGCCGTGCGGAGGTTTCCAAAGTGCAGATCGCCCGAGGGGCTGGGCGCGTAACGGCCGGCGCCGGTGGTCGCGGAATTCATGCCCATAGTCTACGGGCTGGCACAATGGCGGGCATGGAAAAATCGAACGGCGCTGAGGTGCGCTTCATTCCCGTCCGCTCCACCCTCTACCCCTGGCTGGTCACCGTGTTTGTGGTGACCTTCCTGATTTCAAATATCAACGCCACCAAGGGCGTCCAGCTCGGCCCGCTGGTTACCGACGGCGCCTTCTTCCTCTTCCCGCTGGCCTATATCGTCGGCGATGTGCTCTCGGAGTGCTATGGCTTCAAGTCCACCCGGCGCGCGGTCTATATCGGCTTTGCGATGGCCATTCTGGCGGCCGTGTGCTTCTATATCGCCATCTGGCTGCCGGCGGCCGATTTCTACGAGGGCCAGGAGGCCTTCGCCGCCACGCTCGGCCTGATGCCGCAGATCCTGGCAGCTTCGCTGGCCGGCTACCTGGTGGGCCAGCTGCTGAATGCCTGGACGCTGACCGCCATGAAGAAGCGGTCCGGCGAAAAGGGCCTCTTCGCGCGCCTTATCGCCTCCACCGTGGTGGGCGAGTTCGGCGATACGCTGCTCTTTTGCGCTATCGCCGCACCGGTTATCGGCGTAGACACCGTGGGCGGGTTCATTAATTACGTCATCGTGGGCTTCGTATGGAAGACCCTGATGGAGGCCGTCATGCTACCGGTGACGGCCGCGGTCATTAAGTGGGTGAAGAAGCGCGAGGACTACTTGCCGGCGTAATAGCGGCCGAGGAATTCATCGCGGTAGGCCTCGTAGTAGCCACCGTCGATGGCGGCGCGGATATTATCCACCAGGCGAATCATGAACTCCACGTTGTGGATGGTGCACAGCGTGCCGGCGAGGAATTCCTTTGCCTTGAGCAGGTGGTGCAGGTAGGCCCGGGAGTAATTCTCGGATACGTAGCCGCCGAATTCCTCGTCCACGCCGGCAAAATCCCGCTTGAAGCGCGCATTGGTAAGGTTCATGCGGCCGTCAAGGGTGTAGACGCCGCCGCGGCGCGCCAAGCGGGTGGGCGCCACACAGTCGAAGGTATCGGCGCCGGCCTCGACGGCGGTGAAGATATCGTCCGGCTCGGAGATGCCGAGCAGGTGGCGCGGCTTGTCCTCGGGTAGCTCATCGCAGACCCAGCCGACGATGGTGCCCAGGTTTTCCTTTTCCAGCGCGCCGCCGATGCCGAAGCCGCCGAAGCCGCGCTTGCCGTCCTCGCGGGCGGCGCGGTCGAGGTCGAGCAGGCCGCGGGTGGCTTGGCGGCGCAGATCCTCGTACTGCGCGCCTTGAACAACGCCCCACAGCGACTGCTTCGGGCGGTGGGCGCGCTCGCGGGTGAGGCGGTCGTGCTCGTCCAGGCAGCGCTTGGCCCAGCGGTGCGTGCGCGCGACGGATTCTTCCTGGTAGGTGCGCGTATCAACCAGCGTGGTCAGCTCGTCGAAGGCAAACATGATGTCTGCGCCCAGCCCGTGCTGGATCTGCATGGACTTCTCGGGGGTAAAGCGGTGCTTGGAGCCGTCGATGACGGATTTAAAATCCACGCCGTCCTCGTCCACCTGCGCCATGCGTTCCTTCTTGGCGGCGCGGATGTCCTTATCGCTGAGATCCGCAATATCCATCGCAAGGACCTTTTTGAACCCCACGCCCAGGGACATGACCTGGAATCCGCCGGAATCGGTGTAGGTCGGGCCGTGCCAGTTTTCAAACTTGGCCACGCCGCCGGCCTCGTCCACGATGTCGTGGCCCGGCTGCAGGTAGAGGTGATACGCATTCGACAAGATGGCCTGCGCACCGGTAGAGCGAATTTGTTCCGGGGTCAGCGTCTTGACCGTGGCTTTGGTGGCCACCGGGATGAAGGCCGGGGTCTTAATATCACCGTGCGGGGTGTGGATGACACCGCTGCGGCCGTGCTTGCCGGGGCCTTCAGGCAGGCGCTTGCCGACGTCGAAACTCAAGTCCATCTTTACTCTTCTTCCTTGTGTGCAGGGCTAGGGGTAGGGCTAGAGGTAGCGTGTTTAGCTTCCCATTCTTCTTCCAGGGCGGTGCCTTCGATATCCAGGGTGGGCAGAATCTTCTCCAACCACTTTGGCATCCACCACGTCGCGCGGCCCATGAGGAACATGGTGGCGGGGACGAGGGTCATGCGGATAAAGAAGGCGTCGAAAAGCACGCCGGCGGCCAAGGCAAAGCCGAAGATCTGGATGAAGGGCAGCGGCTGGTTAATAAAGGCCACGAAGACCGAAATCATAATGATGGCCGCGGCCGTCACCACGCGGGCGCCTTGGGTAAAGCCGGTGATGGTGGCCTCGTCGACGGCGTTATATCGCCCTCCGGTGCCCTCCGGGTGGCGCGAGATGTGCTCGCGCATGCGGGTGACCAGGAAGACCTGGTAGTCCATCGCGAGGCCGAAGGTCACGCCGATGAGGAAGATGGGCATGAAGGAAATCAGCGGGCCCGGCGCGGGAACCAGGTTCCACAGGCCTTCCTGCCAGACCAGAACGGTCAGGCCGAAGGCGCCGCCGACGGACAGCAAGAAGCCCAGGCCCGCAACCAGCGGCACCAGGATGGAGCGGAAGACCAACAGCAGTAGCACGATGGCCAGGCCTACGACGATGGCCAGGTACGGCGCCATGGCTTCCTCGAGGCGCTCGGTGATATCGAGCTGCACGGCGGTCAGGCCGGTCAAGCCGATGTCGGTACCGGTGGCGTCTTCAATCTCGCTGGTGGCCGAGCGCAGCGCGTGCGCAACGTTGACCGTCGCGGCATCCGTCGGCGCGGTGTCTGGGGTGACCATGATTTGCGCGGCGCGCTGGTCCTGGCTCAGGCCGACGATCTGCGCGTGCTTCACGCCGCCCAGCCCCTTGAGCTGGTCCGCGGTGTACAGGAAGGACGCGAGCGCGGCCTTATCCTCCGGCGAGGAATTGTCCGCAGCGTCTGCGGAGGTGTCTACTACCTCGGCGGCCGGGGCGATTTCCGGCTCGGCCTCGGCCGCAGCCTCGGGCTGGTCCGGCTGCGGCTGCTCGGGGGCGGCGCCTTCCGGCGCACCGTCCTCCGGCGCACCGTCCTCTGGTGCAGTGTCCTCGGGCGCGGCCTCCGCGTCCGGTGCGGGGGCTGGTTCGGGCTGGGATTGGGCGTCGACAAGCGGGGCGAGGGCGCCGGCATCCGCGTTGACCGTATGGGCATCGACCACGGCGAGGAAGGGGCCATTGACGCCGGGGCCGAAGCCCTCGGACATGATGTCGGCGGCCTTGCGCTGGGTGGTATCGGGATTGGAGGTGGTATCGGCCGGAAGGGCGAGCTCCATGTGGAGCACCGGCGCGGTCATCGCGCCCAGGGAGAGCACAACCAACGCCATGGCCAGGCCGGGGACCTTCTGAACCAGGCGCACCCAGCGGTTGCCCATGGTGGGACCGCGGCGGCGCTTGCCCTTGCGGGTCGGGTTGCCGGCCACGCCGGGGATGCGGCCATTGAAGGCCTTATCGCCCAGCAGGCCAAGCATCGCGGGAATGAGCGTCAGCGAGACCAATACGGCGATGGCGACGGTGCCGGCGGCGGCCAAGCCCATGGCTGTCAGGAAGCCAATGCGTGCAATGAGGAGCGCGAAGAGCGCGGTAAAGACCGTCGCGCCGGCAAAGACCACGGAGGAGCCGGCGGTTCCCACCGCCATGCCTGCGGCATCGGGCCCGTCCATGCGGCGGCGCTCGGCACGGTAGCGCGACAGGATAAACAATGCATAGTCAATGCCCACGGCAAGGCCAATCATGATGGCCAGGACCGGGGTCATATTATTGAGCTCAATCCAGTGGGTGGCAATGAACATGCCCAGCGCGCCTAGTCCCACGCCGATGACGGCGGACACCAAAGGCATACCCGAGGCCACCAGGGAGCCAAAGGTAAAGATGAGCACGATAAAGGCAACGCCGAGACCGATGATCTCAGAGGTGGAATTGACCGCGATTTCATCGCCGAAGCCGGCACCATTGCCCTCTACCGTGAGGCCGCGGTCGCGGGCGATGTTCATTGCGTCGGTAACGGTGTCTTTGTCGGCCTGCTCCACGCTATAGGGCGACTCGGCGTCGAAATTGAAGGTGGTGTAGGCAATGGTCTCGTCATCATTGACCATGGCGAGGTTATCTGCGTCCGCGCGGGCGGATGCTTCCGGTAGCCCCATATCCGTGAACTGGTGGATGACCTGGTCCTGCAGGCGAGGAGAGACCTCAAGCGGGTTGCCAAAGCGCGTGGTATCGCCCATCTCCAGGTTGTCCTCGAGATAGGAGATGGTGGCGTCGATAGCCTCGCGGTTGGCGGGATCAGAAAGCTTCTGACCGTCTGGGGCCTTGAAGACCACGTTGACCGAGGGCGAGTTGGCAGGGTTGCCGCCCTCTGGGAAGAGATCCATGGTCTTATAGGTGGCGTCGATGGACGGGGTTCCCTTGATGGAGAACTCGCTCGTCATCGGTTTCATCAGCAAGGCGGCGGCACCGCCGACGGCGGCGAGCAGCAGCAGCCATGCCACGATGACCTTCCACTTATGGAGGAAAGACCAGCGCCCAAGACGATAAAGCAGTTTAGCCACGGGTAGATGTACCTTCGCATTCGCGTGGGGGACGGATTGAACTTTGCCCTAGTGTAGTGGCCATACCCCACAATCCCCTATCACGAAGCCACCTGCGTCCCAGTTTTCACAGCTGGCGGCCAGCCAGCCGGATTCCCCGCGCCTCCCGGAAAATTGGGCAAAAGAAAATCCCGACCTGCGCAAACAGGCCGGGATCCCGGTGCGGTGGCGGCGGGATTTGAACCCGCGGTTGGGGGTTACCCAACAATCGCTTTCGAGGCGATCACCTTCGGCCGCTCGGACACGCCACCGCGTTCCAGATTACGGGAGTGGGCCCGAGCGACAAAATCGCTGCGCCGGCGGGGTGCCAGCGCAGCGAGATGTGGAAACGAGGAACGAGGATTAGTCGTCCTTCAGGCCGCCGATAACCTCGTTGGCCTTGTCCTTAACGCCTTCAGCGGCGTCAGACAGCTTGTCCTTGGCCTCGGAGGTGACCTGGTCGGCCTTGCCCTCGTTAGCTACGTCCTTGTTGTCGGTAGCTTCGCCGTAGGCTTCCTTTGCCTTGCCTACAAGGCCGTCCTTCTTGTTTTCCAAATCGCCCATGATCACTCCTTTGAGTAGACAGTTGTTGTATGACCACCAGTGTACGCACGTTTAGCGCAGGCCGTCGAAGAAGTTTCGGAGCAACCCAGCGCATTCACCTTCGAGGACGCCGCCGCGGACCTGCGGGGTAAAGGGGGCGGTGGGGGCACGCAGGACATCGATAAGCGAGCCGCACGCGCCCGTCTTGGGCTCAAAGGCACCGAAGACCACGGAGGACACCCGCGCGGCCTGCAGAGTGCCGGCACACATGGCGCAGGGCTCTAGGGTGACAACGAGTTCGCAGCCGGAAAGCCGCCAGCCATCGCCGTGCACGCGAACGGCCTGGCGAATGGCCTCGACCTCGGCGTGGGCGGTCGGGTCCGCAAGCTCTTCGCGGCGGTTGACGCCGGTGGCAAGTTCGGTTCCGGCGGCGTCGTAAAGCACCGCACCCACGGGGACGTCGCCGGCCGGTGTACGCTTGGCGACGTCGAGGGCGCGGCGCATCCGAGCCTCAGCGCGCAGCAAGGGCTCAGGCGTTATCAATGACGTCTTCCAACTCATCGCCAAAGCCGAGCTCGCCGGCGATGCGCAGCAACATATCGGAAGGCCAGTCCTCATCATTGTCAATGATGTAGCCCACCTGGTCCTCGGATAGACCAAGGTCAGCGAAGATATCGAAATCGCCCTCGCCATAAGGATCGGCCTCTTCGGGGTCCACATCCGGGATTTCATGATCGTTGATATCCATGAAATCGGCGGCGAAGTCATCGTCGACACCATAGGTGGCGTCCGAGATGAGCATCTTTACCCCGCCCGGCACTGGGCGCACGGCAATAAAATAGGCATCCTCCACGCACAGCAGCGCGAACGCAGCGCCCTCGGAACGCAGGCTGCGCACCGCATTGATGGAGGTCTGCGGATCCTCAAAGTCATCGTTGAATCTGCGCACCAGCCATTGGCCCGAGTTGCGGGCGACGGTTACTGCGAAGGAGTAATTTTCGTTGCTCATACCTCGTGAGATTAGTCGTGTTGTGCCACAATTGTCATCGTGAGTTCTCAAGATGTTCAACGCCCTATCTGCATTATTGGCCTCGGCCTCATCGGCGGCTCTTTGCTGCGCGATCTCGCCAGATACAATCACCCCGTTTTTGGCTACAACCACTCCACGTCCGGCGCCCGCACTGCAGTAAAACAGGGTTTTGACGTCACCGATGATCTTCCGGCGATTTTGACCCGCGCGGAGACGGAGAACGCGCTCATTGTCATAGCCGTGCCCATGGGCGCGGTGGGCGAGGTGCTCGACGCCATTCAGGAGCACGCGCCGAGCTGCGGTATTACGGACGTCGTTTCCGTTAAGACGGCCGTGCGCCAGCAGGTGCTGGAGCGCGGAATGGAGTCGCGCTACGTGGGCGGCCACCCGATGGCGGGCACGTCCAAGTCCGGCTGGGATAACTCGCAGAAGGACCTGTTCCGCCGCGCGGCGTGGGGCATTACCTATGACTACGCCGCCGAGTGCGAGGCGCGCGGGGAAAAGATTCCGAAGCAGTGGATTGAGACCTTCACCGAGGTCGTGCGTATGACCCAGATGGTGCACGCGGAGGCGGTGCCTATCCGCGTGGCTAATCATGATGCCGCGGTGGCGCGCATTTCCCACCTGCCGCACGTCTTTGCGGAGATCCTCGCCGTGGTGGGCGATAACGGCGGAATCCTGGCACAGTCCCTGTCCGCCGGTTCGTTCAAGGACGCTACCCGCGTGGCCGGCACGCACCCGGAGCTGGTGCAGCAGATGTGCGAGACCAATGCGCCGGCGTTGGTGGAGGCATTGGACGAGGCCATGGACTTGCTGCGCGATGCCCGCGAGAAGCTCGATTCCCCCGAGCCTTCCATCGCTGAGCTTACCGACGCCGGCTACCGCGCCCGCACCCGCATCGATGCCCGCTCCGGCGCGCGCAAGGAATCGGTCTCCCCGGTCAAGATTTCTTCGCGCCCGGTGCTGCGCCTGCACCCAGGCGGCCCGAAGTGGGTGGCACAGTTGCGCCAATCCGAGTCCCTGGGCGGACGCATCGAGATTTTCTAGCCCTTGCGGCCGCGGTTGCGCAGACGGGGAATCCGCGCCAGCACCGCGGCGGCGATCAGGCCGATGGCGGCTATGCCCGCATAGAGCCCCGCATGATCTGCACTGGTCTGCGGGGTTTTCGGCGGTTCAGGGGTGGTCTTAGCGGAAAGGATGGCGCCTTTATCGCGGTCGCTCACCACGCCTTCTATCCAATCCTTGGTGCCGGCCAGCGTGGTGATTGCCGCGCTTGGCGAGGGCAAGTCCGGATCCCCATTCGCCGTTCCCGCGGTGGCCAGGCCGGCAAGCTTTCCGTCGACGAAGAAGGGACCGCCGGAGTCACCGCCCTGCATGCCGGCGCGGCCGGTGGAGTGCACATCAAGGATCGCGCTTTCAATCAGCGGCATCGCTTCGCCGGCCGGCACACTTTCTGTCCCCTCTGGTGCGCTGAGCCCCGGCATGGCCTCGGCCGCAGGAATGCTTTCTCCGCCAGCGGCATCCTCGGCGGCAACCTCGGCGCCAACCTCGGAGGCGTCTGCGGCACCTGGTGCGGTGGAGCTGGCGGGGCTAGCAGGGCCGGCGCCGAGGAGCTCAGCCACTTCCATCTCCGCCTGCGGCAGCTGGCCGCGGCGCGCCATGGAGGAACTGCTGCTCCAGCCGTAAAGCGTGCCGCGCTGGCCAGGTTCTGGCACGTGAGTGGAAATCTCGGCCGGGGTGGTGTCGGTGACGGGGGTGGTGAGGTGGAGAAGGGCGGCGTCGGAAAGCGGGGATAGCGCCCAGGAATCGGCGTCGTAGGTGGTGCCATTGATGCGGGCCTGCGTGCCCTCGTTGTTGACGGACTCGAGGCAGTGGCGCGCGGTAAGCACCCACTGGGTAGCCACGAGGGTGCCGGTGCAATCGCCGAAGCTGCCCACGCGCCCGATTTTCAACTGCGCCACGGTGCGCGACTCCGCCGAGTCTGGGGCCGGCTCGCCGTGCTCGAGGGCGCTGGCAGGGGCGGCGGCTAATGCCACAATGCCGGCGGTAAGCAGGGCGGGGAAGATTTTGTGCTGCATGATTAGTCCTTCTTTCCGGCAGGAACTGCGATGGCGATGGTCTTAGCGACGGCCCATTCGGCCGGCCCCTTCCCGATCAGGCGCCGCCATAGGCTCGCGAGGACGAGGAAGAGGGCGATAAACGCGCAGGCCCACCCGGTGTTGTGGAGGGAGACGTGGCTTTGCCAGTAGTAAGCGGTGAGCACATGCAGGATGTAGATGCTTAGCGACATCGCCCCCAACGCAGCAAAGGGATACGCCAGCTTAGGCACCGTCCAACCGATAAGCAGGCATAGGTGCAGGACGATGGCGGCGACGGCGATGGATAGGACAATCTCTCCTAGCACGCCGGTGTGGCCGGTAAAGCGCAGCCAACCAGGCATATCCGGGTTAAAGCGGAAGTAAAAGCCGGCAGCCGCAACGGCGGCCGCGATGGCGGTGGACACCCACTGGGCAGCGGCGCGGGAGCTGCGGATATAGACCTCATAGAGCAGCATGCCAGCGAGGAAATAGGCGCAATAGGCCAGCAGTGGATAGACCTGCGGAAGGGTCAGCGGCGCATATTTTATGGTCGCGGCAGCGGTGGCGGCGGCGAGGAGCAGGGGCTTCCACCACCAGCGCAGCGGCGGGACCCAGGACACCAGGATCATCGTGATGCCGATGACCACGAGGACGATTTGAATCTCGCCGCCCACGGGCAGCAGGGCAAGGCCGATAAAAGTAATTATGCAGCCGCGGGCGATGATGCGCAGGAACGTAGTCGCCGTGAAATCGCGGGAAATAAGCATCAACGTGACGCCGGCCAGAACGGCGAATAGTGCGGCGGGCAGGCCATTTAAAATGACCTTGGTATGCCACACCAAGGAGGCCATATGCAGAACTATCATGCCGATAATCGCAAGTGAGCGGGCTATATCGAGCCCTACAATGCGCGAGGGTGCTAACACCTAGCGTTCTCCTTCAAGACGGAGGGGAACGCGTCACCGCGCTCCCCTTGTTAATAAAGACTTTCTTTTTCTACTAAGTCTGTCTGGAAGGTTGCTGGAAATATTTTATACGTGTCCTGCATTTTATAAGTGGATTGGGTGAGACTTGTGTAGAACTAGTCACGGAAGGAACTATCGCGGCGCTTGCGCGAACGGGAAGGATCGGCGGCCAGCTTTAGAAGCGGGGCTGCGGCGATGCCGATGGCCAAGCCGGCCAAAAAGAGCCAGAACATGCCAGAGCCCAGCCACAGCATTAAGCCAAGGATGGCGCCGGCAATGAGGCCGGAAACAAGCGAGGAAGACTTCATAGATCGAGACCTGGGTGAGGCGGGCTAAGATACAAGAAAAGCCGCCCGAAGGCGGCTGATTTTGTGCGCCCGGAGGTGTCTGAGTTCATGACATATTTGACAGTCTGTGCCTGAGGGAATCGTCGTGATGCTTGACAGATCAGCCGCGACATATTTGACGCTTAGGGCTACCTTACCGTGTCGGGTGATGCTTGACTGGTGAGTCGGGACATGTTTGACACTATGAACAGTCCTAACCGCAATATGGCCATCGTCAAAGCTG